>DAIRFU010000235.1:0-9902 GCA_036794935.1 Kofleriaceae bacterium
CGGCCGTGGGTCGCCGGGCTGCGCGAGAAGGAGCAGGCGCGCGACCGCGAGATCGCCGGCAAGGCGAGCGCGGCGGGCGAGCTCGTCGATCCGTTGCACTTCTTCGCGCGGATGGAGGAGGCGATGGCCGACGACGCGGTGCTGGTCGTCGACGGCGGCGACTTCGTGGCGACCGCGAGCTACATCGTGCGGCCGCGCGCGCCGCTGTCGTGGCTCGATCCGGGCGTGTTCGGTACGCTCGGCGTCGGCGGCGGCTTCGCGCTCGGCGCCTCGCTGGTGCGGCCGGGCAGGGAGGTGTGGCTCGTGTGGGGCGACGGCTCGTCCGCGTACACGCTCGCCGAGTTCGACACCTACGTTCGTCACGGCGTCGCGCCGATCGCGTTGATCGGCAACGACGCATCGTGGATGCAGATCGCGCGCGAGCAGGTCGAGGTGCTCGGCACGTCGCTCGGAACCGATCTGCGCCGCAGCGACTATCACCGCGTCGCCGAGGGCTACGGGGGCGTCGGCCTCGTGCTCTCCGATCCGGCGCGCGTCGACGCGACGCTCGCCGAGGCGAAGGCGATCGCGAAGGGCGGTCGGCCGGTGTGCATCAACGTCCACCTGCGCCGGACCGACTTCCGCAAGGGCTCGATCTCCATGTGAGTTTCGGCCTCGGACGATTCCTGCGGGAAACGCTTGCGCGGAACGAATTTGAAAACTACTTTCAAAGTCACTTATGAACCGTTTCGCAGTAGCCTTCCTCCTGGTGTCCGCCCTCGCCTCGACCGCCTCCGCCGACCGCCGCTTGTTCACGTCGACGTACGAGTACAAGACGGTCCCCCAGGGGCACACCGCACTCGAGTTCTGGCACACGCAGTCGCGCGAGACCTGGGACGACGACTCGCCGCAGGCCTACCAGAACATCCTCGAGATCGAGACCGGACTGACCGACCACTGGGACATCGCGCTGTACAGCGTGTTCACCCAGCTGAGCTCCTCGGATCCAATGATCCCGTCGGAGCCGTTCTCGTTTCACGAGATGAAGGTCGAGTCGCGCTACCGCTTCGCCGAGCGCGGCGAGCTGCCGGTCGACATGCTCGCCTACATCGAGGCGGTCAAGGAGTTCGGCGCGGGCGTCTACGAGCTCGAGGCGAAGGGCATCTTCGCGCGCGACTTCGACCGCGTGACCGCGGCGTTCAACGCGATCGCGGAGGTCGAGTTCGGGCCCGACGTCGAGGAGACCGAGCTCGAGCTCGGCTGGGCGGCCGGCGTCAGCTACGAGGTGCACCCCACGCTGAGCCTCGGAGTCGAGACGTTCGGCGGCTACGAGCCCGAGGAGGGCGAGGTCTCCGCCTCGGTCGGCCCCGCGATCGCGGTCGCACCGTCGGGCGGGTTCTGGGCGACGTTCACGGCGGGCTTTGGCCTCGAGGACGCGCCGAAGTTCTCGGGCCGGCTGATCGTCGGAGTCGAGCTGTAGCCATGATCCGCAGCACCCTCTCGCTTGGGTTCGTGCTCGGGGTCGGGCTCGCACTGGCCAGCGCGACGGGCTGCGCGCGCCGCTCGCCTCCGCACGCGACGGCGGTCGATGCCGAGCGCGGGAACGTCGAGCTCGCGGAGCTCGCCCAGGGGCGCAAGCTGCTCCTCGGCAACTGCGCGGGCTGTCACAAGGTGCCGCTGCCCGGCGATCAGACGCCGGCGAAGTGGCCGGCGGTGCTCGACGACATGGCCAAGCGCGCGAACCTCGATGCGAACGAGGAGCACCTGATCGTGCAGTACCTGATCACGATGGCGACCGCCGAGCCGCCGCGCTGAATCAGTTGCGCAGCTCGTCGAGGAAGTGCGTCGCCCACGCGGCCGCCGTGTCGCGCCAGACCACGCCGCGCAGCGCGCTGTGCCGGGTGATCCGCTCCTCGAGCGGCATCCGTAGCGCGGTGTCGAGATCGGCGGCGAGGCCGTCGGGGTGGTAGGGATTCGTGAGCAGCGCGAGCGTGAGGTGCTCGGCCGCGCCCGCGAACTTCGAGAGCAGCAGCACACCGGGATCCGCCGGATCCTGCGCGGCGACGAACTCCTTGGCGACGAGGTTCATGCCGTCGCGTAGCGGCGTGACGAGGCCGACCGCGGCCTGGCGGTAGAGGCGGGCGAGCGTCTCCTGATCGTAGGAGCGATACAGGTAGCGGACCGGCACCCAGTCGGCCTCGCCGTACGCGCCGTTGATGCGCCCGACCAGCGACTCGACGCGGCCGCGCAGCTCACCGTACTCCGGCACGTCGGAGCGGGTCGGCACCGAGACCTGGACGAACGAGACCTGGTTGCGCCACTCCGGGAAGTTCTCGAGCAGGCGCGCGAACGCCTCGAGTCGCTCCGGGATCCCTTTCGAGTAGTCGAGGCGATCGACGCCGAGGATCAGCTTGCGGCCGCCGAGCATCGCCTCGAGCCCGAGCGACATCGACTCGTTCGGGTTGCCGCCGGCCGTGGCAGCCTCGGCGAACCGGTCGGGATCGATGCCCACCGGCACGACGCGGGCGCGCTCCCGGGCACGCGTCTCGGCCTCGCTGCCGAGCAGCCCGCGCGCCGACGCGACGAAGTTGTCGGCCCAGCGCTGGGTCTGAAAGCCGATCCGATCGTAGTCGAGCAGGCCGGCGATGAGCTGCGTCGCCCACGGCAGGGTCTCGAAGACGTCGAGCGCGGGGAACGGCACGTGGAGGTAGAAGCCGATGCGGCCGCGGTGGCCGGCGTGGCGCAGCTCGCGCGCGACGAGCATCAGGTGAAAGTCCTGCACCCAGATCTCGGCGCTGCCGTGCGACAGCTCCATCAGCATCTTCGCGTAGGCGCGGTTCGCTTCGACGTAGCACGCCCACTCGTCGTCGGAGTAATGGACGCGCAAGAAGCCATGCAGGAGCGGCCACAGGCTGCGGTTGCAAAAGCCGGCGTAGAAGCGCTGGCGCCACGTCAGCGGGTAGTCGAACTGCGCGCGCACGTACGACTCGCCCGGCTCGACGCGCAGGTTGAGGCCGGGGTCGCGCTCGGCGCCGCTCCAGCCGAGCCACACCCCCTGCGTCTTCTCGAGCGCCGGCAACAGGGCAGACACCAGGCCGCCTACCTCGCGCTGGCGATCGCCGGTCGGTGCGGCGGGCAGCCGGTTCGATGCCACGATCAGTTGCGGCGGGGTGGCCGGCTTGGGCGGGCGCGCGACGACCAGCTCCTCGGGGGCCTGGCCGGGCCGCGACTGGCGCGCGTCGACGAGCCAGCGCAGGAACCGGTGTACCGCGGCGATCGAAGGCAACCGCAGGCCGGCCTGCGTGCGACGCGGCGTCGACGCGACGAGGATGCCGACGTCGGTGTCGCGCAGGCTGACGAACATGTCCTCGTCGGTGATGTCATCGCCGATCGCGAGCACCGGCGAGCCCGCCGGGCCGTGGCTGCGCAACCACGCGAGCGCCGAGCCCTTGTGCGCCGCGCGGTGCCGGACCTCGAGCGCCTCGGTGCTCGGCAGGCGCTCGAGCGAGGGCTGCGTCTCGAGCCACTCGTCGACCACGACCTCGGCCGCGGCGGCGATGCGATCGTGCAGCGGCGGTTCGATGCGCCGCCAGTGCAGGCACACCGAGCATGTCTTGCGCTCGACGAGCGCGCCCGGGTAGCGCTTGGCGAGCCCGGTCAGCGTGCGCTCGATCTCGTCGAGCTGCGGCACGGGATCGAGTGCCGACTCCCAGACGCCGGAGGCGAACCGCCACACGCCGTGCTCGGCGGCGAACGCGACGCGGGGGAAGCGCTGCGCGAGTGTCTCGACGAGCTCGCGGGGGCGCCCCGAGATGATGCCCAGCGTGACGCCGGGCAGACTCGACACCGCATCGATCAGCTCGATCGTCTCGTCATCGAGCGTCGCCTCCTGCGGCGTCGGTGCGAACGGGATCAGCGTGCCATCGAGATCGACGGCCGCGACGATCGATGCGGCCGAGGCGAGATGTTGCCACTCGGCATGCATGGCGGCGACCTTAGCGCGAACAACTTGATGAACAAAGCATTCGCGCACACCTCACGCCGTCCGATCGCGTTCGCAGGTGCTTGCCGTCGGCGTCCTCGAGGTGATCGAACGACGCGGTGAGCGAGACCTCGGCGACGATCGCGTGCGCCTTCGTCGTGCACGTCGTCTGCGCATCCCACCGACGGGCGCGTCAGTAAGAGCGCCTGACGGTGAGAGGTGTGCGCACCCGAAAATAAAAAGGCACGACCAAGCGCAGGATTCTCCGTGACCTCGCCATCGTGAATCACCGCATCGCGTGAACCTCGTCTCCGCGATTCAATACACGAGTGCTTTCGCTTGTCGTGTGATTGTTCTTGGTGTGCCCGTTCGAGGGTATTGCGATCGACGTGCCACCGCGATCAAGGGCCGTCGAGCCACGCCGATGGATCCTCGAGCGCGGAGTTGCCGGGATCCTCGGTGGATGCGTCGTGCGAGAGAGCCGCAGCCTCTCGCGCCTGGTCGGCGAACCAGTCGAGCTGTGCCTCGACGCGCGCGACCAGTGTGCGGCGTGCGGGCAGCCAGTCGTCGCACCACCGGATCAATGCGAAGAGCTCTTCGAGATGCGCGACCTCACGAAGCACGCGCACGACATCGAGCCCGTGGCGGAGATCGAGGAGCGCGGCGCGATACGCGCGCTCCGCATCGTGGATCCGATCGGTGACCAGGTGGCGCAACGTCGACAAGGTCGCCGTGATCCCGCCGCGGCCGGTCGTCAGCGCGTGACCGTCCAGGAGGTACGAGAACCGGGGCTGCATCGCCACCGCGTGCACCGCTACATCCCGAAGCGCCGTCACCGGCGGTGTCTCGCCGATCCGCTTGGCCTCGCGTGGCGCGTGCTCCATGGCCTGATCCTCCGAGCGGATCAGCTCGCGAAGTAGCTTCTCGAGCAGACGTCTACGCTCGCTCTGCAGTGCCTGCATACACGCGCCCCCTTTGCAGTGGCCATGCCGCACATGCGCGGAGCGATTCCGCTACATGCGCGCCGTGGATGCGTGGCAGACCCGCTCGCCGTGCGCTCGTGACACGCACTCCGTAAGAAGCGCCGGTGCGCCAACTCACTCCCGTGGCATGGCCGATGCTCCCCCTCGGGATGGAGGCTGTTATGAGGCTGTACTACTCACCCGGCGCGAGCTCGCTGGCGCCCCACATTGCATTGCGCGAGGCCGGCCGGGTCTTCGATCTCGAACGCGTCGATCTGCGGCTGCATCGCACCGCGGCCGGTGCGGACTTCCTGACGATCAACCCCAAAGGCGACGTTCCCGCGCTCCAGCTCGACGGGCCACGCAGCCTGGTGTTGACCGAGAACGCGGCGATCCTGCAGTACATCGCGGATCTCGTTCCGGACACCGGGCTCGCACCACCGAACGGAACGTTTGGCCGGTACCACCTCCAGGAGTGGCTCGCGTTCATCGCGACCGAGATCGAGGCGTACTTCGTGCCGCTGTTCCATCCCGACACGCCGGCACTGACACAGGAGCGCGCACGCGGCCGGATCGGCGAGCGCTTCATCTACATCTCGAGCGTCCTCATCGATCGCGCGTGCCTGATGGGCGAGACGTTCACGGTGGCCGACTGTTACCTGTTCGCGCTGCTGCGCTGGTGCGAGCGGTTCGGGCTCGGCCTTCAGATGTGGCCGAACCTCGACACCTACTTCTTGCGGATCGCCGAGCGGCCCTCGGTCATGGCCGCGCTCGGCGCCGAGGGCCTGGTCGAGACCCGGCGCTACCGGCGCAGCGCGTGACGGTCACGGCAGCTCGGGATCAGGAGAGCGCATCCCCTCGCGGGCGAGCGCGCCGAGGAACCTCGCGGCGCCTTGCGCGATCGCGAGCTTCGAGAGCGGCAGGCCCGCGAAGTCCTGGACGCCGACCCGGAACAGCGCCTCGAGCCGCGGCATGATGCGCTCGATCGTCGGGCGGTGTCGGCCATAGAACGCGCGGTAGCAGAGGTGGCGGATGCGCAGCTGGCGGCCGATATGATGGCGATCGACGAACTGCCGCCAGGTGCTGAACAACAAGTTGTCACGCGAGAACGCGGCGGCCAGGTACTCGCCGGCGAGCGCACCGTACTCGATGGCCTGCGCGATGCCCTCGCCGGTCGCGATGTCGATGCCCGCGGCCTCGCCGGCGAGCAGCACGCGCCGGCAGGCGATGTCGGCACCGGGCTCGAAGCCGCGCTCGGCGAACTGCTTGAGCTTGTAATCGGCGAGCGAGAGACCACGCGCGTGCAGGTACGCCGCGATGCGCGCCTTCGGCGAGTCGGGGCCCAGGTGGTGGAGGACGTAGGCGCCGCGGCAGACGAGCGGACGGCCGCCGACCTGGGTCGGAAAGTCCCACGCGTAGCCGCGGAGGTCATGCGCTGCGAAGTCGAACACGATCGTATCGCGCGGTAGATCGAGTGGTGACGCGTCGGTGTCGAGCTCGACGACCTGGGCGCGCAGCGCGCCGCGCGAAAAGCCGGTCAGCCTGCGCGTGATGCCGGCGACTCCATCCGCGCCGACGATCGCACGCGTGCGCAGGACGTCGCCGGCCTCGGTCGTCACGCGCACGTGATCGTCCTCCACGTCGAGCGCGGTGACCGGCGTGGCGTCGCGGACCTCGATGCCGCGCGCGATCGCCTGGCGGGCGAGGGCATGGTCGAACTCGACGCGGCGGACGACGACACCGCAGCCCGGCACGCTCGCGACCAGCTGCTGGCCGGCGACGCGCATGGCCACCGCATCGATCCGGACCATCGGGCAGTCCACGGTCACGCCGAGCTTGTCGAGCAGCGTGAGCGCGCGCGCGCCGATGCCACCGGCGCAGATCTTCTCGCGCGGGTACGTCTGGGCCTCGAGCACGACCACCCGCAGCGCGGGCGCGAGCGCCTGCAGGTGCAGCGCCGTCGACAGGCCGGCCGGGCCGCCGCCGATGATGACGAGATCGAGCTCCTTCACGAGGCGCCGCGAAGGTAGCCGGCTCGCCAGCGGCGCGCTACGCGAACCGCCGCACGAACCGCGTGGTGAGTGCACCGCCCGCGAACAGGAGCGCGACGCCGATGCCGAGCAGCGCGGCGAGGGTCAGGCCGAGCGGCGGGCCGACGCCGACGAGGCCCAGGATCCCGAGCACCGCCGCCGCGACACCGGCGAGCACCATGACGTTGCCGGACGCCCGGATCGCGCCGAAGGTGGCGCGCGCGATCCGCGGGTTGCGCTCGGGCGCGAGGTACACGAGGTCAGGCTGGGTGGCACCGCCGAGCAGCAGCGAACCGCCGAACACGAGCGCGGCGACCGGCAGCAGGATGGCGGGCCGGATGCCGGCGAGCGCGGTGATCCCGAGCACGATGCCGACGACGCCGCCGAACACCTCGGTGCTGACGCCTTCGACGAGCTCGCTGCGATCGAGATGCGCCGCCTCGAGCTTGCGCACGGCCTGGCGCCAGCGCGTCATGATCGACGCGCCCTGCGCGAGCAACCCGACGCCGATCGCGATCGTCGCGATCGCGGCCATCTCGAGGGGCTGCTGCGAGAACCCGAGTACCGCGAGGATCACCGCGACCAGGCCGCCGATCGACTCGAGCGTGCTGCCGCCGGTGAGCATGCCTGCGGTGATCTTCTCCTCGCGCGGCGGACCCTCGGCTGCGCGCAGCCGCTCGTAGTCAGGATCTTCGTAGACCGTCTCGTACCTGGAGAGGTCACGCCGTTTGTGTCGGCTCACGTAACCCATGCAGATCGTGGCTGCATCGCACGTGCCGGCGAGACTCAGCCGCCGGTCATCACGTTCGGGGAACCACCGACCAGCTTGCCCATGCCGCCGCAGTGCTTGTCGGCGTCTCCCTGACGATGCGCGGCCTTGTTGTTGATGAAGACCGTCGCCGAGCCGGCCTGCGCCGTCCACGTGTTCGGCCCGCAGCACGCCATGTGGATGCCGGTGTCGTCGACGCGCAGCGCCGGCATGTTGTTCACGTTGACGTTGGGCGAGCCGATGATCGCCGGCCCGACGCACGGGTGCGGACACGCGGGGCAGCCATGCGCGTCGGTGGGAACTTGCGAGAGATCGCCGAGTCGTCCTTGGGCCGGCATCAGGTGAAACCTCCGGGGGGCATGTTGCCGACGCCGCCGACCACTGGACCGACCGGCACGTACGGCGGCGCGAACGTCGGTATCGGGCCGGTACCGAGCACGTTGGTGACCATCGTCGTGGTCTGCCAGAGCTTGAACATCTTGTCGAACGCGTCGCAGATCGACTCGAACAGCTCGGCGTGAAACGGCGCGTTCGGATCGCCGAGCTGGCCGACCATCTGTTGCTTCATCAGCGCCGGGTTCGGCGGCACCTGCGTGAGCGCGGCGACCGGGCACGGCACGTTCGGCGTCGGCGGCGCGACCGGCGCGGGGAACGCGGCGAACGCGGGATACCACGGCATGCCGGGCACCTTGATCGTCGCCGTGTACTGCAGCCACGTCGTGCTGACCACCGTCGCGATCACGTTCGAGTACTTCATCTCCATCGGTGACGCCTTCGGCGCGCTCGCGAGGATGAACGGCTGCAGCGGCGGCCCGGCGACCACGCCGAGCGTCGCGGTGATCGCGTTGATCACGATGCCGGTCATGCTCGCGAGCCCCTGCCACTGGCCCCACGCCGAGCAGATCGCGTCGCACACGCCATCCATGTACGAGCCGATCTTGCCGACGTGCATCTTCTGCGTGTCGGTGTGGTACTTGTTCAGCGATGCCGGCTGGAACAGCATCGGCATCCCGGGCTGGGTCATCTTCTCGTCGGACTTGAACGCGCGCTTGTAGTGGTCGCCCGCCTCGCCGCTCGGATCGCGCCAGCCCTTCGGCACCTTGAGGTTGAAGCTCGTGAGCTTCAGCCGCGCGGCCTGCTTCATCAACGTTGCTTGTGGTGCGGGCATGACTCTCTGACCAGACAGTATACGGAACCAGCCGCCCCTACGTTCCCTTGCGGGCGCGGACGAAGTGACTCCGGTAGGTCACCGCGCTGCGCGCATCCCGGCGCAACGTCCAGGCAATCTCCGCGTCTTCCTCGATGCGATAGGGCGTCCGCAGCCCGTCCCCGGTCGTCAGGATGGACCGCAGCGCCGCGGCCGGGTCGGCGCCGCCGAGCCGCTCGTGGTCGGCGAGCACGGAGCTCTGCCAGGCGTACGGCGACGAGATGACGATCTCGCCGCCGGGCGCGCACAGGCCATCGATCACCGACAGGAGTTGCCGCGGCCGGGCCACCGAGTCGAGCACGTTGAGCGCGACCACGCGGTCGGCCATGCCGGGCGGCAGCGGCGGATCGAGGGCGTCGGCGCACAGCACCTCGCGGCCGGTGGCGGGGACGCCGGCGATCGTCGCGGCGGTGTAGTGGCGGCCGATCTCGCGGCGCGCGTAGCCGAGCGACTCGCCGGCGAGCAGACGGCGCGCGCGGCGGACCGCCCCGAGGTGGAGGTCGAGGCCGATCGCGCGTTCGGCGGGCAGCTCGGCGAGCACGCGGCCGACACTGCAGCCGAGCTCGACCGCGAGGCCGACCCGAGGGAGCGCGGCGAGGCGCTCGACGAACGGCGCGAGCGCGAAGCCCGGATGCGGTGGCGGAGTCGCGCGGTCGCCCCAGTGCGCGTCGAGGTAGATCGAGAGGTGCTCGAGCAGCCGCGGGTACGGCGCGTCGTCCGGACCGGGGGCGGCGCGCAGCGCGGCGACCTCGTGAGCGAGGTCGCGCCCGACGATCGTTGCGATCTCGGCGCGCACGTGTGCATGTTCCAGCAAGTGGTCTGCGACGACACGAACGGTTGCACCAGCGACTCGTGCGATCCCGCGACCGGTTGCGTTCACACCGACAAAACGGCGACATGCAGCGACAGCGATGCATGCACGACGAACGATGTCTGTGAGTCCGGCGCATGCATGGGCGGCGCGGCACCAAAC
>DAIRFU010000236.1:0-9882 GCA_036794935.1 Kofleriaceae bacterium
GAAGATCAGGATGCCGAAGCTCGCGAGCTGGAGCGCGGCCTTCATGGTCTCGGCGCCGCGCAGCTCGCCGACGAGGATGACGTCCGCGTTCTCGCGCCCGGCGCTGCGGATCGCCTCGACGAAGCTCGGCACGTGCTCGCCGACCTCCTTGTGCGTGATCATGCAGCGGCGCGGCTCGTGGACGAACTCGATCGGATCCTCGATCGTGAGGATGTGGCCCGCACGGGTGCGGTTGATGTGATCGAGCATCGCGGCGAGGGTGGTCGACTTGCCGCTGCCGGTCGGCCCGGTGACGAGCACGAGGCCCGTGCGCAGCTCGGCGAGCTTGCGCACCCCGGGCGGGACGCTGAGCTGGTCGAGCGTCTTGATCTCGGTCGGGATCGTGCGGAACACCGCGCCCATGCCGGTCGTCTTGCGCAGGTAGTTCGCGCGGAACCGTGCGCGGTGGCCGTGCGCGTGGGCGAAGTCGAGATCGCCGGTGTCGAGGAACTGGTGGCGCTGGGCCTCGCCGAGCAGCGGCATCAGCAGCGCCTCGACCGCCGCGGCGCTCAGCGCCTGGGCGCCCTGCGGCACGAGCTTGCCCTTGACGCGGAACATCGGCGGGTAGTTCGGCGTGAGGTGCAGATCCGAGGCGCCGGCATCGAGCATGCGATCGAACAGAGCAGCGATCGTCATTCCGGCCGCCCCACGCGGCCCATCGCCTGCGTCTGTTGCGCCTTGAGCTGCGCCGCCGCGGCGGGGCTGTAGCGCTGCAGCGTCTCCTCGGTGATCTTGCCGGCGCGCAACAGCTCGGCCAGCGACTCCTCGAACCGGATCATGCCGAACGCGCGGCCGCGCTGCATCAGGTTCGGTAGCTGGTACAGCTTGTCGTCACGGATCAGGACGGTGAGCGGCAGCACGCCGGTCACCAGCTCGATCGCCGGCACGACGCCCTGGCCGCGCGCCGGCAGCAGGCGCTGGGCGACGATCGCGCGCAGCGCACCGGCGATCGACGCGCGCGCCTGCGCCTGGTCGGCGGGCGGAAACATATCGATCAGCCGGTCGATCGTCTTGGCCGCCGACGGCGTGCTCATCGTCGCGATGACGAGGTGGCCGGTCTCGGCCGCCGTGAGCGCGATCTCGACGGTCTCGCGGTCGCGCAGCTCACCGACGACGATCACGTCGGGATCCTCGCGCAGCGACGCCTTGAGCGCCGCCGCGAAGCTCTTCGTGTGGCTGCCGACCTCGCGCTGGGTGATCACGGCCTGCTTGCGCGGGTGCTCGAGCTCGACCGGGTCCTCGATGGTGATGATGTGATAGGCCTTCGTCGAGTTGATCAGGTCGACGAGCGCGGCGAGGGTCGTGGTCTTGCCCTGGCCGTTCGGCCCCGCGATCACGACCAGCCCCTGGTGGTGCGCGACGACCTTCGCGAGCTCCTTCGGCAGGTGCAGCTCCTCGAGCGTCGGGGGCGTGACGCGGGCGAGCCGGAACGCGGCGCGCAGCCCGCCCTGCTGCCGGGAGATGTTGCCGCGCAGCCGCCCCGCGTTCGGCACGTCGAACGCGAGATCGACGTACCCCGAGGTGGCGAGCTGCTCGCGCCGGCGCGGGCCGAGCAGCGGCAGCAGCACGCGCTCGACGACCTCCGCGGAGACCGGCTCGGGCGCGAGCGGCTGGAGCTCGCCGAGCACGCGGACCTGGACCGGCCGGCCGGCCGCGACATGGAGGTCACTCGCGCCGAGCTGACGCGCCGCGCGCACGAACCCGGCGATCCCCGCCACGTCCACGCGCTCGCCCGCATCGGCCTGCGCCACGTCGCTGCCCGCCATCGCATCGACCTCGAGCGGCAGGCTGTCGTCCGCTCCGACCGTCGGCATCTCGATGGTCGGCATCACCTGCATCGGCTGCGTGGTGGCGACCGGCTCGACCTCGAGCGGCTGCGTGCGGCCGCCCGGCACGACGTCCATCGCCTGCGTGCGCCCGCTCGGCACGACGTCCATCGCCTGCGTGCGCCCGCTCGGCACGACGTCCATTGCCTGCGTGCGCCCGTTCGGCACGACATCCATCGCCTGCGTGCGCCCGTTCGGCACCGGATCCATCGCCTGGGTGCGATCGACCGCGGGCGCGGCCTGGATGCGCAGCGCGGTGTCCTCGCCGCGCCGGATCAGCTCGACGCGCAGCCGCCGCCGGCCGACCTCGTACTCGGCAGGCTGCGCGCCCGGCGCCCTCGCGAGCCGCGCGAGCGGCGTGCCCACGAACAGCGCCTGGAACTGCGCGTCGGTGACCGGCAACGACGTCAACGGCGTGTAGCCCTGCCCCATCTTGATCGTGATCGGCCGGCCGATGCCGACGATGATCTCGGAGACCTCCTTGCGGTCGAGGTAGCCGAGCAGCTGATCGAGTTTGGCGCTCAACTTAGCGGTTCATGTTGCCGTTGCCGCCACAGCCGCCGCGCTGCGAGTTGTAGCAGTTCGTGACGAGCGTGTACTCGACGAGCTCGCGGACCTCGCGTGGCGTATCGGGATAGCGCAGGCACTTCGAGACGACATAGATCTTGCCGTCGAGATCCGTGGTCGGCGCATCGGCGGTGGGCGGCTGTTCGTCGAAGTTGTCGACCAGCGTGACCACGAAGTCCGGATCGTTGCTGGTGTCACCATCGACATCGTGACTCAGCGACGCGATCCAGCTCGGCTCGGTGCCGGTGCCGAGCGACGTGTTCCAGCTGTCCTTGTTGTCGGCGACCGCGGTCCGCGACGCGGTGACGCCCGCCTCCGCGCAGTACAGCGCGGTGATGCCGGTCTTCGTCAGGTCGGTGCTGCGGTTGGAGCCGAGCTGCAGCGATACCAGCACCGCCGCACCGGCGAGCAGCGCCGCCATCAGGATCATCGCGACCAGCATCGCGCTACCACGCTGACTGTTTCTCGTCATGGGGACCCCGCGAGGTTGCGAATCTCGACCGTCGAGTTGAGCATGCGGCGCCGGAAATTGTCCGCCGTCGTCGAGCCGCTATGGTTGAGCGCGTACGCCGGTTCGTAGAAGGATGCGGTGCCTCGGATCGGCGCGATGTCGCGCGAGACCAGCGCGACGTGGACGGCGCGCACCGAGCCGGCCGGCAGGACATCACCGGACGCGTTGCCGGTCCACTCGTCGGTGGTCGTCCCGGTGCCGTAGGTGATGATGTTGCCGGTGATCGCGCCGTCGCCGTCGACGTCGATGCCGAGCGCGACCTGCAGATCCTCGATGCCCTCGGCGACCGGCTCCTTGTCTGTCGACCCGTTCGGATACAGCCACAGCGTCGGGATGCCGTCGAGGTCCTCGATCGTGAACCGCGCGCGCTGGGCACGAACCAGGATCGAGCCGGCCGCGTAGCCGCCGGTCGGGAACGCCGTCCCACAGGTCGGCGCCACGGTCAGCGTGTCGGTGCCGACCCCGGTCACCGCGACCAGCGTGCCCTGCGCGCCATCGCTGACCAGCACGTAGTCGCCGGTGGCAAACTGATCGACGTGGGCCGCCGGGATCGTGATGCTCGTCGAGCTCGCCGTGAACGCCGTGTAGGTGGCCGAAACCACGCCGCCCGAGGCGTAGACGATCGTGAGCTCGTCCGGCTCCGTCGTGTTATCGACGAACGAGATCGCGCCGGCGGCGAACGTGCAGTCCTGCGCATCGGTGATCGTCGCGGTCGTCACGCCGGGGCTCGCCTGGCGCAGCGCATCCACGATGAAGTCGAGGGGCGCGCGGACCGCGTTCTCGGTGGCGATCACCCGGCGCTGCTCGCGATATGCGCGGGTCATCGCGACCGCGACCGCCAGCACGCCCGCGATCGCGAACGAGAAGATGACGAGCGAGACCATCAGCTCGACGAGCGTGAAGCCCTTCTCCACCGCCTTGCGGGTCACAAGCTGCCTCGCTGGCCGTGGACCTCGACCTCGCGCGCGATGCCGCCGTCGTCCCAGCCCACGGTCACGGTGATCTCGAAGATCGACGGGTCGCTCGAGACCGCGACCGTCCAGCTGCGGGTGAACACGGACGTGCCGAGCAGCTGATCGGTCGGCGTATCGGATCCGGTCGTCGCGGACGCGACCTGCGTGCGCAGCTCCTCCAGCTTGTCCTGCGCGAGCACCGCCGCCTCGGTCTCGCGCCGCGAGAAGCTCGATGCCCGGGTCTCGACGCGATACAGCGCGAGCACGCCGATCGTCGTCAGTGCGGTCAACAGGATCGCGACCATCACCTCGATCAGGGTGAAGCCGGCGTACCGGCGGCCCGGGAGTCGGTCGGTTACTCGGTGCGCAGCCATAGTGCTCGCTTGAGGACGTTCGTCACTGCCATCGCGCTGACCGAGGTGCCGCTCGTGCCGAGCGCGTCAGAGCCCAGTCGCTCGCCGAACTGGCCACTCGCATTGATGAGGGTCGCACCGCTGTTGAACAGCGAGCCGGCGCCGCTCGCCACGACCAGCGTGCTCTCCTGCGCCGGGGACGCGGAGCCAAAGTCGTAGCGATAGACGCGGCCGGTCGGGCTCGCCGAGGTGCCGAAGTCGAAGCTGTTGATGTTCGTGGTGTCGGTCACCGCGAACAGCTCGCCGCCGATGATCATCACCTGCGAGAAGCCGCCCTCGCCCGCGCCGAGGTCGAACTTGATCGGTACGTTCGCGGTGTTCGTCTCGTCGATCGTGTTGCCGGTGTACGCCGTCGAGACCGCGAACACCATCTGGGTCGGCCGCGTCGCCTCGTTCTCGCCGCGCCACAACGTGCCCTGCGAGTCCGCGTAGCCGCCGGTCGCGAACGCCGCGTACTGCTTGCTACCGACCGAGTAGATCGCGGGCGGCACGCCGATCGGCTTGTAGTCGCTGCTGATGCGCAGGAGCGGCACCGTACCATTCTGGTTCACGCCGGTTCCCGCGTTGCGCACGTAGACGTCCCCGTACAGCGTGCCATAGACGATCTTGTCGAGCTTGTTGTTGCCGTCGATGTCGAGCGCGACCGCGCCGCCCGGAATGCCGCTCGACGGCGCCGCCTCGTGCGCCGAGTTGCGCGCGCTGTTGCCGCCGCTCGTCGGGTAGAGGTCACCGAACTGCCAGAGCTTCGTGCCGGTCTCGACGTTGATGGCCGTGATCACGCTCGCGGCACCGCCGGTACCGCCGTTGTTCGTCTGCACGAACGCGACGGTCGTGTTGACGCTGCTGATCGACACGGTGCCGGCGGCCAGGTTGAGGCCGACCCCCATCTCGTACGTGCCGCGGCTGCTGACGTTCGTCACCGAGTACTCCCACAGCACCCGCGGGCTGTTCGGCGTCGTCACGTCGATCGCATAGAGTGCCGGCACCACGTTGTTTGCCGTCATCCGGCCGGTCCCGGTGGTGAACATCAGGATCGTGTGCCACGCGCTGGTCCCGTTGTTGTCGAAGTCACCGTACGAGTCGATGACGTGCGGCGAGCCGTCGACGCGCGCGACGCTCTGGCGCAGGTCCGGCAGCACGGTGCGCGGGATGTACGCCCACAGCTCGCGGCCGACCTGGTCGCAGCCGCCGCCGGTGGACGCGCAGAACGCGTGCATCATGCCGTCGGTCGCGCCGACGTAGACCATCGTCGGACGGCCCGCCGAGCCGGCGAGCGGGCTCGGTCCGATCACCGCCGGCGTCGAGCGATCGATGCCGCCGAGCCCGGGGATCCAGTTGTTGCTCGCGTCCTTCTTGCCGGCGAGGATGCGCGAGATCAGCGTCTGCTTCTCGGTCGCGGTGAGGTTCGGAGCGAGCGTCGTACCGAGATCGGTCGGCGCGCTCGTCGTCGTCGCGTTGTAGTTGCCCGTCGTCAGGTTGACCTGCGGCGGCAGCCGGCCCGGCTGGAGCGTCGTGAACACGCTGCGGCAGGTCCCCGCGAAGTAGGTCGTGCAACCGGCCGGGTTCGCGGCCGGGATGTGATCCGCCGCGTCGAACACGATGCCGGAGAGCCCGGAGATCTCGGTGCGGCCATCGTTCGCCGTGGTGCAGCTCGCACCGCTGCAGGCCGTGAAGCTGTCGACCGGGATCGCACGCAGGTGGCCGGTGAGGTACGGGAACGTGAAGTGCGCCAGGCTCGACGATGTCGTCGCCCTCGGGATCGACGGTACCGGATCCTGGCGCACGTACGTGCCCTGGAACACGAGCGGCTCGGCGTCGAGCTCGGCGACGATCGGTGATGAGCGCGCGACCTCGATCTCGTCTGGCGTCGTCGTGAACGACTCGTCCGGCAGCGAGATCAGCGAGTTGAGCAGCATGCGCAGCTCGGCGTAGTTGCCGTTGTTGTTGAGCTGGTTGCCGGGCACGTAGTACGCGATGCCGTTGTTCAGGCTGTCCTTGAAGCGCGCGTACGCCATCACGTCGAAGGTGTCGCCGCTCGCCGCGGCCGGCGTGAACGAGTCGCAGAACACCGACGATGCGTGCTCGAGGCAGAACGTGTTGTTCGTGCCCGAGGAGTCGACCGAGATCAGCCGGCGCAGCGACGAGCCGCTCGCCTGAAATGCCGTCTGGTAGCCGGCGGTCGACGAGCTCTGGTAGTAGTTCCAGCCGGCCACCGTGCCATTCGCGACGGCCGGCGCCAGGTCGCCGAACTGCATGAACAGGTTGTTCGCGTAGCGCAGGATGTACGGCTCGGCGTTGCCGCTGCTCTGCAGAACGAGTCCGTCGTTCGGGCCCACCGTGCCGAGCAGCTGCTTGCTCGGGCAGCCCTCGGCGACCTTGATCGAGGCATCGAGGAAGATGCCGTGACCCGCGTTGCGGATCGCCGGGATGCTCGTCATGAAGTCCTGGATCTTGTCGAAGACGGCCTTCTCGGCCGAGTTCTCGCACGGCTTGTTGTCGTTGTAGCCGAACATCCACAGCCACGAAAATCCGCCGGACACGAGCGTGCCGGACGCGACGTCGGTGTCGTTCAGCAAGCAGTAGGTCGCATCGGACGGCACGAACTCGCCGCTCGCGCAGCTCGCCGCGGTCGCCGGATCCTCGAGGCCAGCCGTCTCGAGCCACGCCTTGGCGACGTTGTTGCCGCAGCCGAGGCAGGCGACACGCGCCGGCTCGTAGTCGACCTTGATCGCGAGCGGCGCACCACTGACCGTCAGCCACGGCGAGCTGCTGGTGCCGTCGCCGGACGCGTAGTTCTGGTACACGAGCTTCGCGGTCGCGTCGATCTCGTACAGATCGATGCCGCTGTTCGCCCAGTCGTACTTCGTGGCCGACAGCGTCGAGTAGTCACCGGCGCGCTTCCAGAAGTCATCGAACTTCGCGCGGTCCGCCGGCGCGATCAGAAATGCGCCGCCGCGCACCGGCAGCTGCTTGTAGCGGTAGCTATCCGGGTACGCGCTGAGATCGGTGCTCTTGAGCCGATGCACCGGCTGCGTACACCCCACGCCGCACGAGGTCAGGGCGGCGGCCGACGTCGGCGGCGCCGACAGGTCGCTCGACAGCACCCACAGATCGACGTCGTTCGCGAGATAGCTCTGCGAGGCGGCGCCCTCGCCGTCCTGCAGTGCGAGCACGCTCTTGCTCGGGTTGACGAGCCAGTAGACCGGGATGCCGCGCTGCATGAGCCGGTAGACGAGGCCGTACGCGCGCAGCATGCCGGTATCGGCGGAGCTGCCGCCGATCCGCGAGAGGTCGGTGCCCGGCGACTCGACACACCAGCCCTGGCCGGGGTTATGGGATAGCAGCTTGCCCGCCGTGCCGCTGAACGGCACATCTGTCGTGTCGTTCAGCGAGAACTTGATCTGCCCGCTCGTGCACGCGCTGCACGTGATCAGCTTGAACGTGCCTGTCATGTTCGCCGCGCCGGCCTCCGACACGCGGACGATGTTGCCGCTGCTGGGCATCGTCCCGGCTCCCGACAGCGTCGCGATGACATCGCTGCCAGTCCGCGTCCAGCTCGTGATCGTGAATTCGCGGTGCGGCGCACCCGAGCCCGGTGGTGCGAGCTTGCTGCTGCCGATCGGCTGGTGGCAGCGATCCATCGTGACGAGGATCGGGTTGTAGCCGCCCGACGGCGCGAAGCTCGCGACGCAGCACGAGCTGCTCGTCGCCGTGCAGGCCGACAGCGGGTTCGGGCACGACGCGAAGTCGGCGCGGCTCTCGCCCGCCGACGCAGCGAGACCGAGCATGGCGACGAGGACGATACGGCTACCAGACTTCGCGCGCATAGCTGCTCCCGGTGGTGTGGTAGACGAGCACTCGATAGTAGTGGCGCGAGCCGGCGCGATCCGTGATGTAGATCGTCGACGCGGTCGCGGAGCCGTCGGGCTTGAAGTAGACGTCGTACGGCAGGTTCGTGTCCTGCGCCGGGCTCGCGCCGGTCGTGGTCACCGCGCTGGTCACGGCCGCCCAGATGATCGCGCTGTGCGGCACGCGCTTGACCTCGACGACCTGCCAGTAGTCGGCCGGAGGCGACGCCGGGATCGCCATCCCGGTGCCCGCGGCGACGTCGATCTCGACGATCTGCTCGTTGTCGGTGCTCGTGTAGAACTGGACGCGGTGGATCTTGCGCGTCGACACCGCGCGCGTGCGCGCGTAGATGAACGTCGCCTTCACCTGATCGGCGATCACCTCGGCGTTCGCATCGTACGGGCGTGGCGCGACACCGAACATCAGCCCGGCGAGCACCGCGATGATCGCGACGACCACCATCAGCTCGACGAGCGTGAAGCCGCGCTGCGCCGGCCGGAGGCTCACTTGCCTTCCTTCGACTGGATCTTCGAGTCCCAGCTCGCGGTGAAGTACTCGGTCGCCGGGCACACCGCGTTGATGAAGTACCAGGACACCGCGGGCGCCGACGCCAGCGGCGTCAACCACGTCGGCCACGCAGTATCCGACGACGGATTGTCACCCGCGTCGCCGATCGCGATCGTGTAGCTGCACGACAGCTTGGACTCGCTCGGCTGGATGCGCAGCTTCTCCCAGTCGCCACCGGCCGTGATCGCGCACGATGCCGTCGTCATGTCCGTGCCCGTCGAGCTCGCCGACGGCGGACACGCCGCGGCCGCGCGGTATCCGTTGTACTCGGTCTTGTATTGATCCTCGCGCGTCGACAGCTCGGCGAACATCGGGTGGATCTCGCTCTTCGCCTTGCTGCGCGTCGACTCCCTCACGAACGACGGCACCACCACGGCCGCGAGCACCGCGATGATCGCGACGACGATCATCAGCTCTATGATGGTAAAGCCGCGCTCGTCCCGGTCGTGCACTGGACCATGCTAGCACGCGGTCCATCGCGGACCGCGCTATCTCTGGGTCAACACTCGGCTACTTGACCGGCTTACCGTCCACGTCCAGCTCGACGAGCCCACCCGCTCCTACACCGCCGCTCTTGGCCAGCTCCTGCAGCGCTTCGCGCAGCGTCAGCTGCTTACCGTCCTTCTCGTACGGCGCCTTGCGGTCCTTTGGCGCTGCGCCCGGCGGGCCCTTGTCGACGATCATCTTCTCGTCGCCGTTACCGACGACGACGAACACCGCGTGGCTGGACTTGAGGTACCTGGCCGCCGAGGCCTTGACCTCCTTGAGGGTGACCTTGCGGACCCGGTTGACGTACGTGTTGTAGTAGTCGAGTGGGAGGCCGTAGTACACGAGGCTCCGGTACTGGCCGAGCGCGGACTGCGCGGTCGCGAACCGCGCCGGCATCGCCAGCTCGGCGTTGACCTTCTCGCGCTCCAGCTCCTCCGTGGTGACCGGGCGCTTGCCGGCGGCCAGCTCCTTCACCTCGCGGTCGATCTCGAGCAGCGTCTGGTACGCGGAGTCGGCCTGCACCGAGCCCGTCACGGTGATCGTGCCGAGCTGCTTGAGCGGGTACGAGAAGCCACCGCGGGCACCGTAGGCGTATCCCTTGTCCTCGCGCAGGTTCATGTTGATGCGGCTCGTGAAGCCGCCGCCGAGCACGCTGCCGAGCATGAGGT
>DAIRFU010000854.1:0-2716 GCA_036794935.1 Kofleriaceae bacterium
CGAGTGGAGCCGCCGCCGTTGACCTCACGGTCGGCGACATAGCGCGATGATGCTGCCGATCGCGATGCCGGCGCCGATCCCGATCATGATCCCGACGCCGAATCCGCTGCCAGCACCGTGGGTCGCGGCGGGGACGATGTGCTGGCGCGGTGGCTCGTCCCAGTAGTTGATGAGCCCCCACGCGAGCGAGCCGACGCACACGACGCTGACGATGATCGCGGCGAGCCACAGCTGCCGTGACGGTCGCTCGCGCATGCGGCAGTTCTAGCAGGGCCTGCTTCTTGCTGCTCGCCCGACGCGACCGCCCACGATCCGGCACTTACGCCGCCCCACGTTGCGTTTGTCGACATGAAGCACCTCGCGCTGTCCCTGATCGCCCTCGCCGCCTGCAAGTTCCAGAGTGGCGAGCTGCCGCCTGCCGGCCCCGACGCCGGCGCCGGGGTGGACGGCGCGACCGGCTGCCCGGCCGGCCACGCGGGGGCGAGCTGCGTGATCGCGCTCTACGATCAGGCGATCGCCTCCTGCGATCCCGACGTCGTCACGCGACTCACCGCCGAGCTCGACGCGCGCATCGACCTCGGCCCGCTGTGGGCGGATGGCCGCGCGCTGTTTCGCACCGACGCGCCCGCCGCGATCGCCGGCACGTTCGACGACTGGTCAACGACCGCGCTGACCACCCGGCCGGTCTGCGACGCGGCGCTGGTCGCCACCGTCGGCGCCGTGCCGAGCGGCTATCACACGTACAAGCTCGTCACCGGCACGACGTGGTCGCTCGATCCGCACGATCCGGCATTCGCGTACGACGACTACGCCGGCAACGCCGACGGCAAGAACTCGGTCCTCGATACGCCCGACTCCGGGCGCGGCCACCTCGTCATGCTCGATCGCGCATGCTCGGTGGCGCTCGGCAACTGCCGCGACGTCACCGCGTACCTGCCGGCTGGCTACACCGCTCCCGACGCGGCGACGCGCACCTATCCCGTGCTGTTCATGCACGACGGCAAGAATGTCTGGGACGACCACGACTGCTGCTTCGGCCACACCGGCTGGGAGGTCAATGTCACGCTCGACGCCGAGATCGCCGCCGGCCGCGTCGCCCCGGTGATCGTGATCGCCGCCGACCAGACCGCCGCGCGCAACGACGAGTACGGGCTGTCGCCCGCGCAGATGGCCGCGTTCATGACGTTCCAGGTCGAGGAGCTGCAGCCGCGC
Organism: Kofleriaceae bacterium; assembly: GCA_036794935.1. Lineage (GTDB taxonomy): Bacteria > Myxococcota_A > Polyangia > Haliangiales > Haliangiaceae > JABFXX01. The sequence goes on from DAIRFU010000854.1 coordinate 1,213, forward strand.
GCACTCGCGAAGGTGCGCGGCGACGGTCACGTCTTCGTCGCCGGCAGCTCGCTCGGCGGGCTCGTCGCGATGGAGCTCGCGCTGCGCTACCCGCAAACCTACGCCGGCGCCGCCTCGCTCTCGGGTGCATTCTGGCCGGGCATGGAGGACGGCACGGCGCTGCGCGATCACCTGCCGGCGATGGGCAAGCAACCGCTCGCGCTCTACGTCGACAGTGGCGGCTCGCTCGAGACGAACAACGACGGCGCGGCCGATACCGCCGAGGTCCGCGATCTGCTCGTGAACCTCGGCTGGCAGCGCGCCGACTCGCCTTCGTGTGGCGCCGGGCCCGACGCGCTCTGCTACCACCTCGAGCCCGGCGCGACCCACGACGAGCTGGCCTGGAAGGCCCGGGCCTGGCGGTTCCTCCGCTTCCTGCTGCCCGGCCCGGCCCACTGACCGTGGCGCCGATCGATGACTGCGTGCCCCACACCCTGGGGGTAAACCCCTCGGTTGCAGTCCCGTTACACGTGTGATTCCGCGGTGATCTTCGGGCACATGCGTTGCTTTACAATTCGCGCATGAGGAACCTCCTTGCCGCCGCCCTGTGTCTTCCCTTGATCGCCTGCGTCGTTGGCGATGGCACCGAGGTCGGCGACGACCAGGGAGGCGGTAATGGCAGCGGGACCGGGAGTGGTGACGGGACCGGCAGCGGCGATGGCACCGGTCAGGGCATCAGCGGCAAGATCAGCGCGGACACGACCTGGACCGGCGCGGTCACGATCGGCGGCAACGTGATGATCGATCCGGGCGTCACGGTCACCATTTCCGAGGGATCGACCATCACCGTCAAGGGTGGCGCGGTCATCACGGTCAACGGCACCCTCGCCGCGCAGGGCACCAGCGCCGGCATGATCACGATCAACGGCGACAACAACGCGGGCTGGGGCGGCGTCACCGTCAACGGCACGCTCGACTACAAGTACGTCACGCAGACCCACGGCTCGGTCTCGATCTACACCGGCGGCACGGCGACGATCTTCGACTCGCACTTCTCGCAGGTCTCGGGGGACTTCCTCATCATGAACGGCGGCACCGTCGACATGGAGTACTCGCACATCGGCCTCGAGCCCGACGAGCAGGACACCACCCACTGCGACATGCACTTCGGCGGCACCGGCAGCGTGATCAAGGTCGTCCACACGAACGTCAGCACGTCGTCGTACGGCATCATGTTCTACGGTGGCCAGGCCGCGGACTTCACGTACACCAACTGGTACTCGAACACGACGCACGTCGACACCCAGGCCGCCTCGCCCGTGTCGGGCGACTTCAGCAACAGCTACTTCGAGGGTGGCGCGCCGACCGGCACCGGCATCACGGCGAACAACATCTCGGCGACGCGCCTCGCCGCGTGCGACGGCACGAACGACGCGATCTGCGCCGGCCCGCGCCCGTAACAGACTCACACGCGTCCAGTATCGGCCCTGCCCACCCCCGGCGGGGCCGATGTCGTTTCGGCGGC
>DAIRFU010000855.1:0-2716 GCA_036794935.1 Kofleriaceae bacterium
CCAGGACACGCTGATCTCGATCTGCGAGAACCAGAAGGATCGCTTCGCGATCCTCGACATCCCGCAGAGCAAGGACATCGAGTGGGTGCGGCGCTGGCGCCGGCGGACGGACTCGTCGTTCTGCGCGTACTACTGGCCATGGCTGCGGGTGACCGGTCCCGACGATCAGGAGCGGGTCGTGCCGCCATCGGGGTTCCTCGCCGGCTGCTACGCGCGGCGCGACGAGCAGGGCGTCCACCACGCTCCCGCAAACCTGCCGATCGAGACCGCGCAGGATGTGGCGCTTCGGGTCACCGAGGACCACATCGGCTTGCTCAACGCCGAGTCGGTCAACACGTTCCGGCTCCAGCGCGGGGTCCGACCGTGGGGAGCGCGGACCGCATCGTCGGATCCGCAGTGGCGCTATATCCCGATTCGTAGGCTTTTCATCATGTTACGCCGTTCGCTCGAGTCTGGCTTCGCGTGGAGCACGTTCGAGCCGAACACGCCGCGAACATGGGATCAGGTCAAGCGGCGGACCGAGTCGTTCCTGACCGACCTCTACACGATCGGCATGCTGGCCGGAGGGAATGCCGGCGAGGCCTTCTTCGTAAAATGCGACGCGGAGAACAACCCGTTGGAACAAGTGGATAATGGCCTGCTCGTCTGCGACATCGGTGTCGCGCCGGTTGCACCGGCCGAGTTCATCATGATCTCGCTCGTTCAAACGATGTCCGGTACGACCCAAGCGACGTAGGAGCACGCGGATGTCCACCAACAAACCTGCCCAAGGCACGACGCGCAACGATCCGCTGCCGGTCTTCTGCTTCAAGGTCGATCTGACGCCGGTCGGCGGCGAGGCCTTCTTCAAGAGCGTCAGCGGGCTCAAGGTCGAGATCGAGACGATCCCGGTGAAAGAAGGCGGTCAGAACGCGACCGTGTTCCAGCTCGTGGGTGGCACGAAGTGGTCGAACATCGTCCTCAAGCGCGGCTTCACGAAGGATTCGGGCGGCACTGGCATGCTCAACTGGGTCAACGGCTGGATCGGCAAGCCGGGCCAGCGCGCGAAGACCGGTTCGATCACGTTGCTCGACACCGCGCTCACTGCCCAGGCCGAGTGGACGTTCTACAACGGCATCCCGGTGAAGTGGGACATCGGTGAGTTCGATGCGAGCAAGAGCGAGCTCGCGATCGAGACGCTCGAGATCGCGCACGAGGGCATCACCTACACGGCGTTATGACGACCTCTGAACCACGCGCACTCGCCGCGGCGCTCTCCGCGCCCGCGTTCGTCACCCGAGGTGGCGGACTCGCGACGCGCGTGGCCAACCGGCACGTCGAGCGATGGGCGCCCGAGGCGGGTGCGAGCCGGATGCGCCCGCTGCGTAACCTCGGGTTCGTCGATCGGCTGATCTCGCCGTGGCTCGAGTCCGCGCAGCGCTCGCCATCGCTGCGCATGTTCGACGAGTACACCTCGGGCGGCGTCAGCGAGCGCGCCACGAACCAGGTGTCGTGGCTGTTCCCGCGCCCGTGGTACCAGGACGAGCTCGACTGGATGGCGGCGGCCCGCCACGTCGGTACGCAGACCGCGGCCGAGCAGGCGTCGGCGCCGAACATGCTCACGACGCGCGGCACATATGTCGCGCCCGCACATGCGCACGCGCAGCTCGCGCTGCCGACGGCGCTCCACGAGTACGTGGCGCCGTCGTTGTCGGTCGCGCGACCGCGCGTCGAGGCGACGGCAGATGCCTACTCGCCGCTCGTGCCGTTCGCGGCGACCCAGGCGGCGCACGTGATGGCGCGCGCGGTCGCGCCGCTCGGTGCCGGCAACGCGGTGCGGATGAGCCCGGGGCTGCGCTCGGTGCTCGCGACCATGCTGGAGCGCGCGACCCACGCGCCGGCCGAGAGCGCGCCGACGCGGACCTCGCTCGCCGCGCCCGAGCTGGTCACGCCGCCCGCGCCGCGCGCCGACGCGGCGGGTCCAGGCGATACCGAGACAACGCCCGCGATGCAGATCGCCGATCGCTACGCCGAGCAGCACGCGCAACTCGCCGAGCTGCAGCGGCTGGCCCGCGCGGCCGCCGAGCGCGAGCTCGCCGCACGGGTGGCGGCCGAGCGCGAGCGCCAGGCTGCCCAGGCCGCGCGCACCGAGCCAGCGACCGAGGGGCAGCTGCGCGAGCTCCGCGCTGCCCAGGAGCGCGCGGTCGCGCAGCGTCAAGCTGCGCTGCAAGAGCGACTCGGCGAAGCCGCGATGACGCGCGCGGCCGAGCGCGATCAGGCACAGACGGCCGAGCGCGACGCGGCGGCCGCCGCCGAGCGCGCGCGCCTCGAGGAGCGGATCGCGCAGAAGCTCGCGGCGGCGCGGCAGCACGAGGCGCAGCATCGCCTGCACGAGCAGTCGCGCGACGCGGCCGCACGCGACGCACGCACCGCCGCGGCCGCTCCGTCGGCCGAGGGCATGCCGGCGCGCGCCGACCAGCCGGCGCAACCGCGGGCCGAGAGCCACGTCGCCGGCGAGATCGCGGCCGCCGTCGCGGCGCTGCCGCCCGAGCTCTCCGCGCTCGTCACCGCGAGCATCGGCGAGCGGCCGGAGCGCGCGGCGCAGGCGATCGCCGAGCTCGGCGAGGCGCTGCGCAGCGTCGAGCTGATCGCGCGCACCACGGCGGCCGGCGGCTCGCTCGAACCGATACGATGGCCGCGCCTCGTCATGCCGGCCGGTCTCGGCGGGCTCGTCGCG
>DAIRFU010000856.1:0-2716 GCA_036794935.1 Kofleriaceae bacterium
CGCCTCCTCGGTGACCTGCTGCAAGGACGCGGCGATATCGGCGTAGCGCTGATCGCCGGCGTCGTCGGTGAGTGCCCAGGGCCGCTGCGGCGGGCGGCGCGGCCCGAGCAGCGCCTCCATCGCGGATCCAAACCCGAGCTCGGCGTCGGCGAGGTACGCGAAGTAGCGCAAGCCGAGCTCGAACGTGCCGTCCGCGGACAGCCGGCACAGCTTCGCCAGCTCGTCGCGCAGCCGCGGCTGCCCGTAGGCCGCGAGCCCCATGACCTTGTACTCGCCCTCGTTGACCTCGAAGCCGAGGTACGCGGTCACCCCCGCGTACAGCAGGCCGAGCGAGTGCGGGTACTCGATCCGGCCGAGCTCGCGTAGCTCGGCGCCGTCGCCGTGCCAGATCGCGGTCGACGTCGATTCGCCGACGCCATCGACCGTGAGCACCGCGGCGCGTGGATACGGGCTGACGTAGAACGCGCTGGCCGCGTGCGCGCGATGGTGCTCGGTCGAGGTGACCTTGGCGCGCGCGACCCCGAGCTGCTCGGCGAGCCGATCGAGCACCCAGACCTTGCCGCCGAGCTGGGTCCCGAGCGCGCGCGGGAACTGCCGCCACGACCGCGGGAACGTGCGCAGCGTCGAGACCAGCACGCGCTCGAGCTTGGCGATCGGCTCCTCGTAGAACACGACGCGATCGAGCGCCGCTGCGGCGAGCCCGGCGTGGGCCAGGCACGCGCGTGCGGCCTCGATCGGGAGCCGCGCATCGTTCTTGATCCTCGACAGCCGCTCCTGCTGGATCGCCGCGACGATCACGCCGTCCACCACGAGCGCCGCGGCGGCGTCGTGATACTCGCCCGAGATGCCGAGCACGGCCGCCATCAGGGTGCGGGCTCGCGCGCCGGCGCCGACGCGGGCGACGCAGGGGGGACCGCGGGCGGCGCGACGGGCGGCGCGGCGGGCGGCGCGGCGAGCGACCACGCCGTACGCGGCCGGCCGGCGCGCAGCGCGAGCGCGAACCACGGGGCGGTGACGAAGTAGATCACGGTCATCGCCACCGCGTAGATCGCGCCGGCGGTCGCGCGGCCGGCGCGCCGCCACGTCCGCCACGCCTCCCACCAGCGGGCACGTCGCAGCTCGGCGCGCGCCGCCCGTTCGTCGCCGGCCAGCGAGACCAGCAGCTCGCGGGTGTAGCGCTCGTGGCGCCGTTCGTCGGCGAGGATCGCGCCGAACAGCGCCTCGGTCCGCGCGTCGCCGCGCCGGGCGAAGTGGCGGGCGTACAGCTCGAACTGCGCGCGCCCGCGCTGCTCGCCGCGGTGGACGAACGCGAGGAACCGGGCCTCGCCGAGCCGGTCGTACAGGTCCTCGGTATCCGCGCTCGGGGGACCGTACGGCGGGCGGGCCTCGGCGGTGCGCAGCTCGGTCGATCGCCGCCAGAACATCGCCGCGTGGCGTGTCTCGTCGAGTGCGTGGCGCAAGTAGAGCGCGCGCCGCTCGAGCGATGGTGTGCGCCGCGCGGCGAGCAGCAGATCGATCCGGCTGCCCTCCTCGGCCCGCGCGAACCCGTGCAGCTTGCGGGCGCCGTGACCGGGGACGCGCCACACGATCGGCGTGACCAGGCGAACCAGCGCGCGCCTCACGGCAGGCTCGCCGGATCGCGGCGGATGCACGCGAGCAGCTCGGCGCACCGGCCGCCACCGTCGCCGTAGGTCTCGACGCAACGCGCGTCCGCCGCGCCGTACGCGCCCGGGCACGTGAATACCTCCTCGCGCGCGGTGTAGCGCGTGCCGCCGACCTGGTGCTGCCAGCAGTTGCAGATCGCGCGCTCGACCGGCGACTGGAACGTCATGACCGTGCTGCGATCGACCTCGACGGGCGGCGTCTCGACCGGCGGATCGAACGCCTGGGTCGGTTTGTCCGCAGCCTCCGGCCAGCCGACGCGCAACACCCGCGTGTGATCGGGCCACGCGATCGTCGCGACGAGCTCGCGTCCCTTCACGACCGGGATCACGAGCGAGACCTCGCGCGGCATCACCAACGTCAGCGCCTCGCCGCCGTCGTCGCGCTCGACCTCGACCCCCACCGGCCATACCTGGCCGATCTTCCCGCACCGCACACGCAGCCACTCGCGCACCTGTTTGGTCTCGCAGCCGGCCGCGCTCGAGCCGGTGACGACGACCTCGGGTGAGTGCGCCCAGATCGCGGGCAACGGCACCGGCGAACGCTCGCTCACCACGATCGGGACCGGCGCCGGCTTGGCGAGCAGGTCGGCGACTGCCGCCGCGATCGCGGCGTGGCCCTTCGGGGTCATGTGGATGTCCTTGTCGAGGAACGCACCGGGCTCCGCGCTCGCGAGGACGGGGGTCGCGTCGAGCGCCGAGACGCCGATCCGCTTGCACAGCGCGACGAGCTCGCGCGCGATCGTCTTGCTCGGGGTCATGTCGATCGGAGGCGCGCCGTACTTGGCCCACTCGTCGGCCGAGACCTGCACGTCGAGCGGCAGGATCACGACCACGAGCCGGGCACCGGCGCTCTCGACGAGCTGCTGGACGTCGCGCAGGTAAGCGCCGAGCGGGGGCTCGAGCGCCGCCTCGACGCGCTTTCGATCGAGCTCGCCGAGCCGGGCGAGCGCATGGTCGCGCGTGCCGAGCTGGGCGAGTGCCTGCGTCCCCTCGCGATTGGGGTGGGCCTTCGCCCACCGCTCGAGCTTGGTGCGCAGGCGCGCGCGGACGCT
>DAIRFU010000857.1:0-2715 GCA_036794935.1 Kofleriaceae bacterium
GCCGACGGGCGGCAAGCACCGCGAGTACGCCGACCAGGGCCCGCGAGACGTGTCGTTCACGTTCGACAGCGACGAGGCCCGGCGCTGCGTGCGCCTCGGCGAGACGCTCTACATCGCGTGCGGTGAGGGCCTGCTGCAGTACGACGGCCAGCAGCTCGTCGAGGTCGGCTCACACTACTACCCGTACTACTTCGAGGCCGCCGAGGATCTTGTGAACGGCGCGCAGGCGGCGGGCGACTACTTCTACGAGCACACGTACCGCTGGACGAACGCGCGTGGTGAGGTCGATCGGTCGCCGGCGGCCTCGGTGGGTGGCGCGAGCGTTGTGTCCGCGCCTGGCGGGATCGACTTCAGCACGATCGGCCCGCTGCACGTGACCCACAAGACCGGCGTGGCCCTCGAGGTGTGGCGCTCGCTCGTCAACCCGACCGACGACGCGCCCTTCTACCTGGCGAGCTCGAACGATCCGACGGCGACCGGCGCGAACGGGTATCTCCGGAACGACACGAGCGTCGGGGTGCTGACCTTCAGCGACGACATCGACGACGACGATCTCGGCGACCGCGAGGAGAATCCGCAGAACGGCAACGTGATCGAGAGCCTCACGCCGCCGGCGTGCTCGATCCTCGTCGCGAGCGACTCGCGGCTGTTCCTGGCGGGCGTCGCCGGGGACCCGGATCGCGTGTGGTACTCGAAGCAGCGCGCGGTCGGTCAGGTCGCGGCCTTCCATGAGGCGCTCACCGTATCGGTACCGCCGGAGGGCGGCGCGATCACGGCGATGGCGATCGTCAACGAGACGCCCGTCGTGTTTCGCGAGCACGCCGTGTACGTGCTGCTGAACGACGGATTCGACAACGGCGGCGGCGGGCAGAACTACGTCGCGCGCAAGGTGCCGGGCAACGTCGGCGCGGTCAACGCCGAGTGCGTCGCGGTCGCCGATCGCGGCGCGGTGTTCAAGAGCAGCAAGGGCTGGTCCCTGCTGAACGGCGCGTTCCAGGTCGAGTACATCGGCGGCGGCGTCGCGGACTACGACGACGAGACGCCGCTCGCGGTGCAGGTCGTCGAGAGGCAGCATCAGATCCGCATCCTGACGAGCTCGCGGCTGCTCGTGCTCGACACGCGGGGCGGGCAGTGGTTCGAGTGGTCAATCGCGAACGCGGTGCACGCTTGCCTCTGGGACAGTGCGCACGTCTATCTCGCGGCAGACGGCCCGAAGAAGCAGCGGACCGACTACACGGGCGTCGACTATGGGATCGACGTCGAGCTCGCGTGGATCAAGCTCGCGGACCTCAACGGGTACATGTGCATCGATCGCATCCATGTGCTCGGCGAGTACCGCGGCCAGCACCGGCTCAAGCTGCGGCTCGCGCGCGACTTCTGGAAGGATGGCGTCGGCACGTACTTCCAGACGAAGACGTGGTCTGTCTCGCCGACGACGATCGGCGCGCGCGAGACGGTCAAGCACGGGCCGTCGATCCGACAGGTGCAGGCGCTCAAGCTGAGGATCACCGCGATCGGCACGGCCGACGAGACGCCGTGGCCGAGTGGCGAGGCGCTCAAGCTCACCGGCCTCTCGCTCGAGCTCGGCTTCCAGCGCGGACTCAACCGCAGCCTGCCGGCTGCTCAGAAGCAGTAGGAGGACGTCATGGCCTGGTACGACTACATCCCCAGCCCCGCTCTTCAGATCGCGAACGCGCTCAAGGGCGGCCACCCGTTCGGCATCGACGTCGGCAAGATCGACGACGAGTCGCAGTCGGCGATCGACAAGCGCAACCGCCTCAACGAGCAGGGCGCGGCCGCTGGCGGATTCGCCGACCAGGGCGAGCGCGGGTTCGGTGCGCTTGGTGCCGAGGCGCAGCAGTCGCGCGACTACCTGCGCCGGCTCGCGAGCGGCCAGGAATCAGTTGCGCAGGAGCAGCTCCGCCAGGGCCTGCAGCAGGGCATGTCGGCGCAGCGCTCGATGGCCGCGGGGGCGTCGCCGCAGAACCAGGCGATGGCCGCGCGCAACGCAGCGATGAACATGGGCCGGATGAGCGCGGGTATGTCGGGCCAGGCCGCCATGGCCGGCATCGAGGAGCGCAAGGCCGCGCAGCAGGCGCTCGCGAACATGATCCTGCAGCAGCGCGGACAGGACCTGCAGGCGGCACTCGGCTCGCGGCAGACCGCGGTCGGCGCGTACGGCGGTGTCACGCCGGACAAGAGCCTGCTCGAGAAGTGGTCGGGCCCGGTCGCCGGCGGCCTCGCGGCGGGCGCGCAGTTCTCCGATCGCCGCCTGAAGGAGGACATCGAGGACGGCGATCTCGACGCCAACGCGGCGCTCAAAGGCCTGCGCGCGTACGCGTACAAGTACAAGGACCAGAGCCACGGCAAGGGCAAGCACGTCGGTGTGATGGCGCAGGACCTCGAGCGGGCCGGCCTCAAGCACACGGTGTTCGAGACGCCGGTCGGCAAGGCGGTCGACGGCGCGCGGCTCGCGACGACCAACACCGCGTTGCTCGCGGCGCTCGAGAAGCGCGTGAGCAAGATCGAGGGCGGCCCCAAGGCGAAGAAGGGCTAACCGATGGCCCTCGATCCCAACGCACCGCCACCGTGGTCCTGGGTCCCGTCCGAGTGGACGCAGCCGGTCGAGCTCGCGCCGCCGGTCCCCATCGAGCAGCTCGCGCTGCCCGGCGAGATCGCGAAGACGCAGGTCGGGCCCGGCGCCCCGCCGCCGCC
>DAIRFU010000237.1:0-5799 GCA_036794935.1 Kofleriaceae bacterium
GCTGGAAGCCCTCGTAGCGCTCCTGGATCTCGACGAGGGACGTCAGGCGCGACCGCCGCCGCTGCAGCTCGGTGCGCAGCGCCTCGACCTCCATCTCGCCGCGCTCGACGTCGTCGGCGAGCAGCTCGCGGCGCGCCGCGAACCCGTCGGTCTGGCTGCCCAGATCGAGCCGCGTCTGGCGCAGCTCGGCGAGCGAGTGATCGACGCGCCGGCCCTCGCGCTCGAGCTCCTTGACTCGATCCGTGTGCTGCTCGGTCTCCGTGGTCACCCGCTCGAGCCGGCGACTCGCCTCGTCGCGCCGGCGCGCGAGTGCCTCGAGCTGGGTCTCGCTCGTCGCCACCTCGGTGCGGCGCTGGCCGAGCCCGGCCCGCGCACCGTCGAGATCGTGCTGTAGCTCGGTCACGCGCTGGCGCGCGTCGGTCGCCGCCGCCTCGCGCGCGGCCACCTCGGCTGCCTCGCGCTCGACCTCGGCCGCGAGCACCGCGAGCTCTTCCTGGCGCGCGGTCAGCTCGGCCACGCCACGCTCGCGCTGCGCGCCGAGCTCGTCGAGCTCGGTGCGCGCGGTCGCGATGCGCGTGTCGAGCTCGTCGGCCTCGCGCCGCTCGAACCCGATCTTGCTCTCGCCGAGCCGGATCCGGTTGTCCAGCTCGTACACGGTCTCCTGGACGCCGACGAGCCGGCGCTCCTCGACCGCGAGCTCGGCGCGCTCGGCGACGACGTGCGCGTCCTTCGCGCTCCACGCCCCGCGCGTGTCCTCGAGTCCCGCCTTGACCTCGACGAGCCGGCCGGCGGCGAGCGTCTCCTCGCTCGCCAGCTCGAGCCAGCGATGCGCCGCCTTCCACAGCTCGATGTCCTTGAGCTCGGACTTGTACTTGCGATAGCGCTCCGCCTTCTGCGCCTGGCGGCGCAGCGTGCCCATCCGCTTGTCGAGCTCGGTGACGATGTCCGAGACGCGCATCAGGTTCTGGCGCGTCTGATCGAGCTTCTTCTCGGCCGCCTTCTTCTTGGCCTTGAACTTCGTGATGCCCGCCGCCTCCTCGATGATCGCGCGGCGATCCTGCGGGCGCGAGCTGACGATCTGGCCGATGCGGCCCTGCTCGATGATCGCGTACGCCTTCGTACCGACGCCGGTGCCGAGGAAGAAGTCCGTGATGTCGCGCAGCCGGCACGGCGTCTTGTTGATGAAGTACTGGCTCGTGCCGTCGCGGTACAGCCGGCGGGTGATCGTCACCTCGGTGTAGCGGGCGAAGTCGAACGCGGGCGGCGCATCCGCGAGCAGCTGCGCGACCTCGTCCTGCGGCGTCGGGATCGGTTTGCCCTCGGCATCGACCCACACGCCTTGCTCGTGGAGAATCCGGGGCGCGTCGGCATCCGCCGCCTCGCCACTCGCCGCCTCCGCGGCGGCCGGGTCACCCGCGGGTGCGGCCTCGCCGGCCTCGTCCTCGCCGCCGAGCGTCTCGAGTGCGCGGTCCGCCTCGGCCTCGTCCGAGCTACGAGCCAGCTCGAGCTGCTCGTGCGAGAAGCCGACGTCGTCGAACGTCAGCGAGACCTCGGCCATCGGGGCCGGGCCGCGGCTCTCGCTGCCGGCAAAGATCACGTCCTCCATCGCCTTGCCGCGCAGGTGCTTGGCGCTCTGTTCGCCCATGCACCACCGGATGGCGTCGACAATGTTGGACTTGCCACACCCGTTCGGTCCGACCACACCGGTGATCGCCGAAGACGTGATCGACCCAATATCCACGACCGCTCGGTCGCAGAACGACTTGAAGCCGATGATCTCGACTCGCTTGATGCGCATGAAACTCCGTGTCCCCGGGCCTGTCCCCCGTGGGCGCGGCAAAGGTGCCAGGGCCCTATGACATCAGGCACGTGCTATCACGGCTGGGTGCGCTGGGTAGTGTTCATCTTGCTCGCTGTCGGCGTCGCCGAGGCCGGCCCCACCGTCGAGATTCGCGCCCAGACACAGCTTTCGCTCGACCGCGTCAAGAAGCGCGACGCCGGCATGGTCGAGGTCACCGGCCACCTGCAGGACAAGCTGACCGGCGAGGGAATCCCCGGCCAGCAGGTCACGGTCACGGTCGCCGGCCAGTCCCGCGAGGCGACCACCGAGGCGGATGGCTCGTTCTCGGTCCTGGTGGCGGGCGAGCCGGGCGAGCAGGAGGTCGCGCTCGGCTACGCCGGTGCAGGCCCACTCGAGCAGGCAGCGCCCCTCGTGGTCCATACGGATCCCTCGAAGTCCGAGGTCGAGCTGGTGATCGCGAAGCTGGCCACCGACCCGGCGGGCGCGCGCCTGCTCGTCACCGCGAACACGGACCTCGGCCCGATCGCCGTGCCGGTCGAGCTCGCGATCGGCCCCACGGACGCCGAGACCCTGCGCCCCCTGCGCAGCGTGACGACGGGGACCGACGTCCTGCTCACCCGCAAGGAGGCCGGCGGTGCCGGCATGTATCGCGTCCGCGCGACGTTCGGCGGCGACGATACCCGCCAGGGCGCGGTCCAGACGGTGACGCTGGAGCTGGCGAGCGCGACGACGACCTCGATGCGGCTGTCGGCCACCCAGCTCGCGTTCGAGGACGAGCTCGTCGTCACCGGCACGGTGCTCGACGACGATCGCGCGCCGGTGGCACGCGCCGCGGTGACGCTCGTCTCGGGCGACAAGCAGCTCGCGCAGAGCGTGACGAGCGAGCAAGGAACGTATCGATTCGAGGTCGAAGGCGAGGTCCTCGGCGTCGGCCCGTTCGGGCTCCAGGTGCAGGCCGATCCCGGCAAGCCGTTCATGCAGGCGAGCCGGTCGCCGCCCGCGATCGTGACGGTCGCGGCGCCGCAGCCGGTGCCGGTCTCGTACACGATCGCCGCGTTCCTCGCGACCGCGCTCGCTGCCGGCGGCTTCTTCGCCGGCCGCACGAAGCCGTGGCGCAGGCTGCGCCGCCCGGCACCGCCTGCCGAGGTGCCCGGCGAGGAGCCCGAGATGGAGCAGGCCCAGGGCGGGCTCGTGATCGCGAGGCCGGGCATGGTCGCGACGCTGCGCCGCCCTCACGACGACGGGTTCTCCGGTGTCGTCCGCGACACCGTGCGCGGCAGGCCGATCGGCGACGCGGTGGTCCTGCTCGCGCTCGGCGATCGCGAGCGCTCGGTTCGCACCGCAGCCGACGGCAGCTTCACGCTCGATCAGCTCGAGGCCGGCGAGTGGCGCGCCGAGGTCGCCGCCGCGGGCCACGTCACCGAGCGCTTCGCGGTGACCCTCCCGCATCGCGGCGAGCTGCGCGGCGTGCGCGTCGATCTGGTGCCGGTGCGCGAGCGCGTGTTCCAGCTCTACCGGCGCGCCGCCGAGCCGGTGCTCCCGCAGCCGCGGCTGTGGGGCATCTGGTCGCCGCGTCAGATTGTCGATCACGTGCGCAGCAAGCGGCCGAGCCCTGCCCTCGCCGAGCTCACCGACTTCGTCGAGGAAATCTACTTTTCGCCGCGGCTCGCCGCCGAGACCGTGCTGCCGCAGGCGTCCGAGCGCGTGGACCGCGCGATCCACGAACGCGCACGCCCCTAATATTGTATACAGCGCTCGATGCAGACAGAGCTGATCCAGCTCGCGGTCGCGGTCGTCGTGATCGCCCTCGTGCTGTTCCTGTTGCGGCGCGCGTCGAGCAAGAGCCGCGCCGAGGCACCCGCGGACGCGCGGGCACGCCTGGGGCTCGAGCAGCCCGCCGAGGCGCCACCGCGCCGCCGGCCGGTCAAGTCCGCGAAGCGGCCCCAGCCCACGCCGGCCCAGGCGGAAGCCGAGGCGGAAGCCGAAGAGGAGGCCGAAGAAGAGGTCGCCGCCCGCGAGGTGCCGGCGAAGGCCGACGCCGAGACCGCCGCCGCGTACGAGGCGGGGCTCGCGAAGACGCGCGGCGGGTTCGTCGCCAAGCTCGGCAAGCTGTTCGGCAAGAAGCGCATCGACGCGGCGACCGTCGACGAGCTCGAGGAGGTCCTGTTCAGGGCCGACATCGGTGCGCGCGCCGCCGACCGCATCTTCCAGTCGGTCAAGAGCGGCCTGTCGAAGGCCGACCTCGAGGACGCCGACAAGATCTGGGACCAGATCAAGGAGACGTCGCGCGAGATCCTCGCCGTCGACGCGAAGCCGTTCGACATGGCGAGCAAGCACCCCTACGTGCTGCTCGTGCTCGGCGTCAACGGCGTCGGCAAGACGACGACGATCGGCAAGCTCGCCGCGCGCTGGAAGGCCGAGGGCAAGAAGATCGTGCTCGCCGCCGGCGACACGTTCCGCGCCGCCGCGACCGAGCAGCTCGAGGAGTGGGCCAAGCGCGCGGAGGTCGACATCGTCAAGGGCAAGGCAGGCGGTGACCCGGCGAGCGTCGTGTTCGACGCGATCAAGAAGGGCGTCGACGAGGACTACGACATCGTCATCTGCGACACCGCCGGCCGCCTGCACTCCAACGCGGGTCTCATGGACGAGCTCAAGAAGCTGCGCCGCGTCTCCGACAAGGCGTGCCCGGGCGCGCCGCACGAGACCTGGATGGTGCTCGATGCGACCACCGGCCAGAACGCGATCTCCCAGGCCAAGACGTTCAAGGCCGACATGGAGATCTCGGGGATCGTCCTGACCAAGGTCGATGGCACCGCGAAGGGCGGCGTCGTGCTCGGCATCTGCGACGAGCTCGGCGTGCCGGTCCGCTTCCTCGGTTTCGGCGAGAAGATCGCCGATCTGCGGCCTTTCGATGCGGACGCGTTCGTCGATAAGTTGTTCGAGAAGTCCGCTACCAGCGAAGCCGCGTGAACGCAATCGCCGCGGGCTGAATGTGTCTCCTAGGGACCAAACCTAGGTAGATAGCTTGAGATCGGAAAAAAGCCCGTGTTATGAAGCCGATACGAATGCGCACCATCCGGGGAAGATCCAGATCTCTATTGGTCGTCGCACTGGGGCTCGCACTGGCAGGCACTGCCGTCGCGCAGCCCGCACAAGGCGATGACCCAGCCGGTGCCGGCGACGAGGGCATCGAGATCGACGAGCCCGCCGGCAGCGGCAGCGCCGCCGGTAGCGCGGCCGGCAGCGACGAGGACGTCATCGACATGGAAGAACCGGCGCCCGAGGGCAACCTCGAGGCCGACCTCCAGACAGCCGATCAGGTCACCGCCGTGAAGACCGGCCCGGTCAAGAAGACGCCGATCTCCTGGAAGGACATCCTGGTGGTCGTGCGCAAGCCGTTCCTCAAGCTGCGCCGCACCGAGCTGTACCCGTTCGTCGGCGTCTCGATGAACGACAACATGATCACGCACTACACGATCGGCGGCGAGTTCGCATACTGGATGACAGACGTGCTCGCGGTCGGCGTCGAGGGCATGTACTACCAGCACGCGTTCGGCGAGCCGTTCGACCTGGTCGCCCGCCAGGCGCGCCGGCTGCCGACGGTCAACCAGTACAACTGGTCGGCGGCGCTCAACTTCCACTACGTGCCGGTCTACGGCAAGTTCGCGGTGTTCGACCGCAAGCTCGTGGCGTGGGAGGTCGCGTTCACCGCCGGCATCGGCGCTGGCCAGAGCGAGGTGATCCCGCGCGACACCAAGTTCCCGGGCTTCACGAACATCCTGATCCAGCCGAACGTCGGCGCGGGCATGCGGTTCTTCCTCGCCAAGTGGCTGACGATCAACCTCGGCATCCGCGACTACATGTTCATCGACAAGTTCGAGCCGACCGATCGGCCCGGCATGATGAACGAGACCATGACGGCGTCGCAGGCCAAGGAGCGCGCGGACAGCGCGTTCATCAACAACATCATGTTCCAGGTCGGCGTCAGCTTCTGGCTA
>DAIRFU010000237.1:5809-9864 GCA_036794935.1 Kofleriaceae bacterium
CGGACGTCGTTCGAGTACAACACCTTCCGGTGAACGAGGAGCGAGCCCAGTGAGTAACAAGCCCATCCTCCTCGCCGCCCTGGTCGGCGTGGCGTTCGTGAATATCCAGACCGCGAGCGCCGAGCGCCGGAAGAACTCGCTAGACACCGACGTGGCCGTGCGTGCCCGCAAGCTGCTGGTCAAGCACCGCTTCGAGCTGACGCCGCTGTTCGAGTCGACGATCAACCCGGAGTTCCAGCACATCGTCGGCGGCGGCCTCAAGCTCGAGTATCACCTCTCGGACATGTGGTCGATCGGTGCGGTCGGCGTCGGGTCGACGCAGTTCAACACCAAGCTGACCGATCGCATCGTCGGCACGCTCGAGGACACGCCCGACGACATGACGCGCGAGCCGAGCGTCGAGGAGTTCACCTCGCGGCTCAACACGATGCCGGTGCACGGCGCGGCCTACATCAGCCTGACGCCCTGGTACGGCAAGCTCGCCGCGTTCTCCGCCGCGTACGTCGCGTTCGACTTCTACTTCCAGGCCGGCGTGTCGTTCGCGCAGCTCAAGAGCGACTGCCCCTCCGATATCTGCGACGACCCGGCGCCGGGTGATCAGCGGCCCGGCGGGATGCCCGGCGAGATGCTGCCGCCCGACAACAACCCGAACAACGACGATCCGCTCAACAACGGCAGCCGCGTTGGCCTGTACCTCGGCGGCGGCGTCCACGTGTTCCTGAACGACTTCCTCGCGCTCGACCTGACGATCCGCGACTACGCGTTCAGCGACAACCCGTCGGGCGCGGACTACAACGCGGACCTGTTCGTCGGCAAGAACAAGGTCACCGGCGACGACGACAACCGCTTCCTGCACCACCTGTTCTTCGGTGCCGGTGTCTCGATCATGTTCCCGACCACGGTCAAGCGCACGCCCTGACCGGCCGCGGCCCACGATCGGTGGAGCCAATAAAATCCACGCCCTGCCAACTGTGTTGGCGGGGCGTTTTGGTAACTGGCGAGAATTGCGTATGCTCGCCTGGATCGGGGTTTGCTGTAGACCTGCCTGGGCTCATGCGTCGTCTTGCCGTCCTCCTGGTGCTCGGGTTCGCGGGGTGCGTCACCCCGTCGATCCCGATCCCGCCGCCGGATCCATCCGCGATCACGTTCGCGGTGACGACCGACGACCAGGGAGCGATCACGAGTGCCTCGCTGACGTACCCGGCGACCGACCGCTACGTCGGCGGTGTCGCGTACGTCTACAATCGCACCAAGGCCACCGGCATCATCGAGGCGGTCAACGGCGATGGCAGCATCGGGCCGACCGCGCCGGTCGCCGCGTCGGCGAACGACCAGATCGTGCTCTCGGTCGAGAACGACGAGCAGACCGTCTCGACGTGCGTGCTGCTGCGCGAGGGCATGCCCGCGAGCTACTGCCCGTAGCCGAAACCGACAAGCGGCCGCACGCACCGCAGTGCCGAACGGCCGCGAGCCAGCGCAAACGCGTCAGTAGTTGACGACGGGCCAGGCCGCGAGCGTCGGACGCACGGTCTGGTAGGCGCCATGGCGCTCGATCACGATCGAAGGCTGGGCCCCCGGGGGCGAGCCGTTGATGCGCGCTCGCAGGTCATCCGACGTACGAATCGGTGCGCCGTCGATCGACACGACGTGATCGCCGGGCTGCAGGTTCAACGCGTCCGCCGGCGTCCCCTCCACCACGGTCTTGATCTCGACGCGACCTTCGCGGTCGACCGGGAGGACACCGAGGAAGCCATGATCGGAGCGCAGCTGGACGGTCTGTACGTCGACCGGCCCGAGGCGGTACGGACAGCTCCGTACGCTCATCGAATCGGCGACCTGCATCGCCATCAGGGTGGTGGCGAGCGCGAGGCCGGAGGCGACGCCGGCCATCGTACATACGACGGCGACGGTGCCAAGCCCCCGATTGCGCTCGTTGGGCAGGAGTGCCTCGCGGCGGAGAGGTTGTGAACGTTCGGGCTCGGGCGGCGTATCGACAGACATCTCGATTCCCTCGCTTTAGGTCCTTACTTTCCAGTATAGGCGTCGAGGTCGCGAATGCCATCGAGAAGTGAGCGAACCGCGTCACGCCACCGCCGATCGGCAGCCTCGACCCTGCGAATCTCGCCGAGGCCCGGTGAGCGATGAACACCGACGGCCGTGATAGCGTCCGGAGCACGTTGGGGACCTCCCACAGGCGCAGGCTCCGGTGGCTCGCCGTCATCGGCCTTGCGGTGCTCCTGCTCGTCGGCACCGCCTACGTCTACGTGCGCGTCGAGTGGGAGGGCGCCGATCTCGGAGACAACCTCGCGTCGATGCTCAACAAGCGCATGCGCGGCCGCATCGCGATCGGCTCGATCGAATGGCAGCCGCGGGCGCTCGAGAAGCTGGTCACCGGCGGCTGGGTGCCGGTCGTCATCCACGACGTTCAGGTGTGGGACGACTGCGCACTCTCCTCGGAGCTCGATCCCCTCGACGAGCGCCGGCTCGGCGATCCCAACGAAGACTGTACGCTCGACCACAGACCGGATCCGGACCCGCGGTCGAAGCGCAAGCCGCGCAAGCTGCTCATCGACGCACCGCGTATCGAGGCCGAGATCGACGTGCACGCCGCGCTGTTCGGCAACCACGATCTCGTGTTCCGCCACGTGCGCGTCCACGGCGGCAAGGTGCTGCTCGAGCAGACGCACGAGCCCTACCCGCTCCACGCGTACGATCGGACGATCGTCAGCGTGCTGACCGCGTTCTACCCGCGCATGAAGGCGGGCTTTCGCGCCGGCATCTACGCCGACCGGCCGCCACCGAAGTTCGATCTCCGCGACGTCAAGATCGAGAACGTCGATGTCACCGTTCAGTTCGGTCCGTACAAGAACGATGACGGCACGATCGGCTACGTGCTCGCCGGCCACGTCGAGGACGTCAACGTGGACCTGACACCGACCGGCGAGCCGATGACGTATCTGCACATGAACGCGGTCGACCCGCTGGTGCCGAAGTTCTACGTGCGGCTCGCGCTCTCCGGCAAGCACAGCTGGCTGCGCATCTTCGACGAGGGCAAGCGCGACACGTTCGTGCTCGCGGGCACCGGTCTCAACCAGCAGTGGGCGGCCGGCCGCAAGGCACGCTACGAGCTCGAGCTGTCGGACATCACGGTCAACCGGCTCGCTCAGCTGCCGGAGCTGTGGGCCCGCCACGACTACGTCGCGAACAACCTCGAGCTCGACGTCAGCGCGCACACGATCCCGTGCAACGTCGATGGCGTCGCCGGAAACCCGGCGCAGGGTGCCGACCTCCACCTGACCGGGCTGCTCCGCAAGTGGTGGGATCGCCCGTATGACGGCACGTGGGACCTCGCGCTCGAGGTCAAGAACGGCGGCCCGACACTGCGCAGCTGCATCAAGTCGACGCTCGGCGGCGACAACCTGTACGGCACGATCCGGCTGACGGGTCCGTTCATCGCGCGTCCGAAGGTGTCCCTCGATCTGCACGGGCTCGACTTCGACGTGCCGCTGTCCGCGAAGGAGGAGCCGGTGCGGCTCACGCTCGCCGAGGTCGACGGCGACATCGATCTCGTAAACGAGCAGGGCTCGATCAAGAAGACGAAGGCGCTGATCCGCGGCGGCAAGGAGCCCGGCGAGGTCATGGTCTCGGCGACGTTCGGGCTCAAGCCGCTGTACTCGGTCGCGGATATCGACATCACGAACCCGATCGATATCGGCCGCTTCCTGCCGCCGCGCGCGGTGACGAGCGTCGGCAAGTACCTCGCGGGCAGGCTGCGCGTGCGCGGCGACGTGATCGAGGGCTTCGCGCTCGAGAACTTCGACCTGTCGCTCGGCCGCACGCCCGACGAGAAGGCGATCCGCGTCTACGCCGGGCGCATCTTCACGAAGAACTCGTTCGACTGGATCAACATCGAGAACGTCGAGTTCCGCGCGGGCCGCAGCCACGCCGTGATCAACGGTGCGATCGAGTATGTCGACGGCGAGTTCTTCTACCGAAATCTGCGCATCCGCGGGGACTACCCCGATCTGTCGATGTGGCTCGTGCGGTTCGGCCTG
>DAIRFU010000238.1:0-9829 GCA_036794935.1 Kofleriaceae bacterium
ACCAGTCCACCGGATTGTCGGCATGCTGGCGCAGGTACGGAGAGCTCTCGGTCGCGAGGCGGTTCGACATGGGCGGCACCCTACCGGGACGCTATCCTGATGGCCAGTGCACGCCCGGCTCGCATCCGCGATCGTGGACCGCTTCCCGGGCGCGACCTGCACGGCCGATCCCGTCGGCGTGCGGATCGAGCTCACTCTGGGCGAGACCGCCTACCGCGCGCGCGCGCAGCTCGAGCCGGTCGGCCGCGTCGCCGTGCAGCTGCCGAGCACCGACGCCTTCGAGCTCACGGTGAGCTGGACCGATCGCGTGCGCCACGGCGTCCGCGAGGCCTCGTTCGACGACAGCTGCCTCGTCGAGACCAACGACGTCGCGCTCGCCGGCGTGTGGCTCGACGATGAAGTCCGCGGCGCGCTGCTCGCCTCGCGCTACGTGTCGGGTGCGCCGGATCCGCTGCGCGCGACGCTGCCGCTGCTGCGCGACGGCACCTGGCACCACGAGCTGCGCAGCGACGAGGTGATGGCCACACGCACCGACCCCGAGCTGGCGCCGTCGCGGATCGGCGATCTGCTCGCCGCCTCGCTTGCACTCGCCAGCCGGCCGGTGCGGTGGGCGCACCGGTTCGCGCCGATCGCGAAGGCCCTCGGCGGCGAGGCCGCGCCGCGCGTCGAGCTCGGTGGCCGGCCGATCGTGCGCGTCCACCGCGGCCCGATCGACGTCACGGTGCGGCTGCTTCGCCGGCTCGGTCCGGCCGATCCGGGCCGGCTGCGCACCGTGGTCGGTGCCCACCGCGTCGGTGCGACCGGCGAGACCCTCACGCTGATCGCCGACGACCTGCCGCGCACCGCGTGGCCGCCCGCGAACGAGCCCGCCCCCTCGTCGCTGCGCATCGACGATCGCGCGCGCCGCCTGCTCGACGCCGCGCGCCCCGCGACCACGATGGTGCGGCGCCACGACGTCGAGATCACGTTCGACGGCGCGGTGACCGACGGCGAACGGCTCGGCGCCGCGGTGGAGCTCGCCGCCCACTGGGCCGGCGAGCGCACGCGCACCGGCCCCTACCGCTGAGCGGAGCTACTCGCCCTCGTCCGGCTCGGCCTCGTCGGCGACGTCACCCTCGTCCTCCTCGCCACCCTCGACGTCCTCCTCGTCATCGAGCATCTCGGTCGGCACGGTGTCGGTCTCGTCGACGGCCTCGATCGGCGCGCCCTCGGCGATCCCGCTCTCCTCGGCCGGCTCGGCGAGCCGCTCGATCGCCGCGACGTGCTCGCCGTCGTCGACGCGCATGACGCGCACGCCCTGCGTGGCGCGGCCCTGTACCGGGACGTCCTTCGCGAGGATCCGGATCAGCTTGCCGCGGTCCGAGATCAGGATCAGGTGATCGTCCTCGCTGACGATGCGCACGCCCGAGACCAGGCCGTTGCGCGTGGTCGTCTTGATCGTGATCACGCCCTTGACGCCGCGGTTCTTGACCGGGTAGTCGCCGAGCGCGGTGCGCTTGCCGTAGCCGCGCTCGCACACCGTGATCAGCGTCGCCTTGCCGTCACGCGGGAACGTGCACATGCCGACGCAACGATCGCCCTCGCGCAACGCGATGCCGCGTACGCCGGCGGCGTTGCGGCCCATCGCACGCACCTTCTCCTCGGTGAACCGGCACGCGTAGCCCTTGGCCGACGCGAGCAGCACGTCATCGGCCGTGGTCACGAGCGAGGCGCCGACCAGGCGGTCGCCGTCATCGATCGTGATCGCCTTGATGCCATTGGACCGCACGTTCTCGAACGCGGACAGCGTGGTCTTCTTCACCGTGCCGGCCTGGGTCGCGAAGAACACGAACGTGTCCTCGCGAAACTCCTTGAACGGCAGCATCGCGACGACCTGCTCGCCATCCTGCAGCTCGAGCACGTTGACGATCGCGCGGCCCTTCGCGGTGCGCGCGCCCTCGGGCAGCTCGAACACCTTCTTGTGGTAGACGCGCCCCTTGTCGGTGAACAGCAGCAGGTGGTCGTGCGTCGAGCCCGCGAACATGTCGGCGACGAAGTCACCGTCGCCGCTGGTCGCGCCCTGGATGCCGCGGCCACCGCGGCCCTGCGCCTGGTACTCGCGCGCGCGTGTGCGCTTGATGTAGCCGAGGTGCGTGCGGGTGACGACGCACTCCTCCTCGTCGATCAGCTCCTCGGTGAGGATCTCGCCCTCGGCATCGACGATCTGGGTGCGCCGCGAGTCGGCGAAGTCGGTCCGGATCGCGCGCAGCTCGTCGACGATCGCCGCCATCAGCTTCTTGTCGTCGGACAGCAGGCCCTCGAGGTAATCGGTGAGCGTCCACAGCTCGCGGTACTCGGCTTCGAGCTTCTCGCGCTCGAGGCCGGTCAGGCGGCCGAGCCGCATGTCGAGGATCGCCTGCGCCTGGCGGCCGCTCAGCGTGACGAACTGCTTCTCGTTCGCCGCCGCGACCTCCTCCGGAGGCCGGCCGGCACGCTCGAGGAAGCCGCCGAGGCCCCCGAGCCGCTCGGCCATCAAGCGTTCCTTCGCCTGATCGGTGTCCTTGCTCGACCGGATGATCTCGATCACGCGGTCGATGTTGATGACCGCGAGGCCGAGACCCTCGACGATCTCGCGCCGCTGCCGCGCCTCGCGCAGATCGTGAAGCGTGCGCCGGGTGACGACGTCGCGGCGGTGCTCGATGAACACCTGGAGCGCGCGGCGCAGCGTGAGCAGCACCGGGCGGCCGTCGACGATCGCGAGCATGTTGACCGAGAACGACGTCTGCAGCTCGGTGTGCTTGAACAAGTTTGCGAGCACGACCTGGTCGCTCGCATCGCGCTTGAGCTCGAACACGACGCGGATGCCGTTACGGTCCGACTCGTCGCGGATATCCGAGATGCCCTCGAGCCGCTTGTCGCGCACCATGTCGGCCGCGCGCTCGATCCAGCGCGACTTGACCACCATGTACGGCAGCTCGGTGACGATGATCGCCGGGCGATCCTTGCGGACCTCCTCGACGTGGGCGACGCCGCGAACCACGACGGTGCCGCGGCCGGTCCGGTACGCAGACAGCGCGCCGACGCGGCCCTGGATCACGCCGCCGGTCGGGAAGTCCGGCCCGGGGACCAGCTTGAGTAGCTCGTCGTCGGCCAGGTGCGGGTCGGCGATCAGCGCGAGCACGCCGTCGATGATCTCGCCGAGGTTGTGCGGCGGGATGTTCGTCGCCATGCCGACGGCGATGCCGGTGACGCCGTTGATGAGGAGGTTCGGAACCCGCGTCGGCATGACGGTGGGCTCGAGCTCCTTGTCGTCGTAGTTCGGCTGCCAGTCGACGGTCTCTTTGTCGATGTCGGCGAGAAGCTCCGAGGAGAGCTTCGTCATCCGGCACTCGGTGTAACGCATCGCCGCGGCCGGATCGTTGTCGACCGAGCCGAAGTTCCCCTGGCCGTCGACCAGCGGGTAGCGCATCGAGAAGTCCTGCGCCATGCGGACGAGCGCGTCGTAGACCGCGCTGTCGCCGTGCGGGTGATACTTACCGATGACGTCGCCGACGATGCGCGCGCACTTGAGGTACGGGCGGTTCCAGACGTTGTTGAGCCCGCGCTGTGCGAACAGGATCCGCCGGTGCACGGGCTTTAGACCGTCTCGCGCGTCGGGCAGAGCACGCGCGACGATCACGCTCATGGCGTAGTCCATGAACGAGTTGCGCATCTCCGTCTCGATCGAGATCGGGGTGATGTTGGAAGGACTGATTACGTCGGCCATCTGAGGTGATTCGTATAGCCCGCCGGACGTGATTCCTCAACCCGTGCGGGCACCTGATAATGCAATCCTTTCCGTGACTTCTCGACGGTTGTGCGGTGTATGGTCCGGGCCATGAAATGGCTGGCTCCGCTCCTTGGCCTCGCGCTCGTCGCGAGCTGCTATCGCACGAAGACCGACGACGCGACGCAACAGCGCCTCGCCCGTATCGAGCAGCGCCTCGATGCGCAGGATCAGGCGATCGCCGAGGCCCGCACGCGTGCGGACACGACCGAGCTGTCCACGCTCGCGGGGAAGATCGCCCATCTCCAGGCCAAGCTCGATCGCGTCGGGCAGATGGGGGCCGCCCAGCCGCGCGCGCGGGCCGCACGCGCCGAGCCCGACGAGGACGTCGTCTACGCGGTGCCGATCGGCAAGAGCCCGGCCTACGGCTCGCCAACGGCGAAGGTCACGATGGTGATGGCGATGGACTTCGCCTGCCCGTACTGCCGGCGCGCGTTCGATACCGTCGACGATCTGCGCAAGAAGTACGGCAAGGATCTGCGCGTCGTCTACAAGCCGATGGTCGTCCACCCGAGCGTCGCCACGCTGCCCGCGCTCGCCGCGTGCGCCGCCCAGAAGCAGGGCAAGTGGCGCGAGATGGCCAACCTGATCTGGACCCAGGGCTTCGACGCGCGTGCGAACGACTCCGACTGGCACACCGCCACGCACCTCGCCGCGCTCGCGAAGCGGGCGAAGCTCGACATGAAGCGCTACGCGCGCGACGTCGACGGCGTGTGCGTCCAGGAGATCAAGGACGAGCAGGCCAGCATGGCGAAGCTCGGCGTGTCCGCGACGCCGACATTCTTCATCAACGGCCGCTACCTGGCCGGCGCGCTGCCGATCGACAAGTTCTCGGCGCTGATCGACGAGGAGCTCGCCAAGGCGACCGCGGCGATCAAGCAAGGCGCCAAGGCGGACCACTACTACGAGCAGGAAATCGTGGCCAAGGGACAGACCGAGATCGCCAGCCCGTAAAACGCGCTACCTTCCCGCGCGATGGCGACAAAGCGCAGTCAGGCGATCTTCGAGCGCGCGAAGCGGATCATCCCGGGCGGGGTCAACTCGCCGGTGCGGGCATGCCGCTCGGTCGGCGTCGATCCGGTGTTCGTCGCCCAGGGCGACGGCGCCACGATCACGGACGTCGACGGCAACCGCTACATCGATCTGATCGGCAGCTGGGGCCCGCTGGTCCTCGGCCACAGTCACCCCGAGATCCTCGACGCGATCGCCGAGACGATGAGCCAGGGCACCACGTTCGGCGCGCCGACCGAGGTCGAGGTCCGGTTCGCGGAGGTGGTGCGCGAGGCGTTCCCGTCGATGGAGATGGTGCGCGCCGTCTCGTCGGGCACCGAGGCGACGATGAGCGCGCTGCGCCTCGCGCGCGGGTTCACCGGGCGCAGCAAGCTCATCAAGACCGACGGCGGCTATCACGGCCACGCCGACTGCCTGCTCGTCGCCGCCGGTTCGGGGGCCGCGACGCTCGGCATCCCCGGCTCGGCCGGCGTCCCCGAGGGCGCGGCGCGCGACACGCTCGTCGTGCCGTACAACAACCTCGCGGCCGTCGAGCAGATGTTCGCCGCGCACGGCGCCGACATCGCCGCGGTCATCATCGAGCCGATCGCCGGCAACATGGGCCTCGTGCTGCCGCAGCCCGGCTACCTCCAGGGCTTGCGCGACATCACGAAGAAGCACGGCGCCCTGCTCATCTTCGACGAGGTGATCACCGGGTTTCGCGTCGGCTACCACGGCGCGCAGGGTCTGTATGGCGTCACGCCGGACCTCACCTGCCTGGGCAAGATCGTCGGCGGCGGCCTGCCGGCGGCGGCGTTCGGCGGGCGCGCCGACATCATGCAGAAGCTCGCGCCGCTCGGGCCGGTCTATCAGGCCGGGACGCTCAGCGGGAACCCGCTCGCGATGGCGGCCGGCCTCAAGTGCCTCGACATCCTCGGCCGGCCCGGCAACTACGACCGACTCGACCAGCTCGGTAAGAAGCTCGCCGATGGGCTGACCGCGGCGGCCCAGGCGGCCGGGGTGCCGGCGTGCGTGAATCGCGTGGGCTCCATGGTCACCCTGTTCTTCACCGCCGGACCGGTCACCGACTACGTGAGCGCGAAGACCTCGGACACCACCCGGTTCGCGGCGTTCTTCCGCAACATGCGGGAGCGCGGCGTGTTTTTGCCCCCCTCGCAGTTCGAGGCGATGTTCGTGTCCCTGGCGCACACCGACGAGGATCTCGACCAGGTGATCACCGCTGCCAAGGCCAGCCTCGTCGATTGACGCCGTATATGACGCGTGGTACCAGGGGCCCGCTCGATGGCGGCCCGTTCTGGCCATAGCGGCGAAATGCCGCACGATTCGTTGATGCGAAACGTGCATCGAACGGGCGTGCCCACCCGCGCCGTCGACCCGGCCGCCCGTAGCGCGAAGCGCGCCTACAACGCGCTGTCCGCGAGCTCGGTCGGCATCGAGCTCGGCCTCTCGGTCGGCATCGGCCTGCTCGTCGGCTACTACCTGGATCGCTGGCTCGGCACCGAGCCGTGGCTGATGCTGCTGTGGCTGGTGTTCGGGCTCGTTGCCGGGTTTCGCGGCGTGTTCCGCGCCGTCAACCAGGCCGATCGCGCCGCCGATGCCGAGGCGCAGCAAGGAGGCCCGCATGGCGACGCCTAGCCTGCTCCGCATCGAGCGCCTGAACTACGCGCTCGGCGGCGTCCTCGTGATCGCCGCGGCGCTGACTCAGAACCAGCCGGTCGCGCTCGCCATCGCCGTCGGTGTAGCGCTGACCTGCCTGAACTTCTTCGTGCTGCGCAAGCTCGTCACCAAGTGGACGGCGGACGCGGCGCAGGGCAAGACGGGCGCGGCGCCGCTGCTCATGCTGCCCAAGATGGTCGGCCTGATGGGCGCGGTCGCGCTCGCGATCCTCTTTCTCCCGATCGACCCGATCGCCTTCACGATCGGGTACTCGCTGTTCATCGTATCGATCATCGTAGACACGACCTACTCGGCCATGCGCTCACAGCCGCAGCCGACTTCGACGGAGCACGACGAGCACCATGGGTGAACACGGCACCTGGTTCGATTACCTGAACCGCTTCGAGTGGTGGCAGAGCTTCAACAACTGGGCGCATCACGCGCTCGGCCGCCAGTGGAAGTGGATGATGTTCGACGAGTCGGGCTGGACGCTCAACCACGTCCTGACCACTCTCACCGTCTTCGCGTTCTGCGTCTGGGGCGGGCTCGCGTTCTACCGCGGCGTCAAGACGGCGGACCAGGGCCTGGTCCCGCCGCGCAAGATGAACCTGCGCAACTTCTTCGAGTACACCGCCGAGAGCCTCTACGGCATGGTCGAAGGGGCGATGGGCGAGAAGAACGCGGCGAAGTTCTTGCCGCTCATCGGTGCGCTCTGGCTGTTCATCCTGTTCGGCAACATGATCGGCCTCATCCCGGGCTTCATCACGCCGATGGACACCCTGAAGACCAACGTCGGCATCTCCGTCATGGTCTTCCTCCTCACCCACTACTACGGCATCAAGGAACACGGCTTCTTCCCGTACTTCAAGCACTTCATGGGGCCGTCGATCGCGCTGGCGCCGCTCATCTTCCCGATCGAGCTGATCAGCCACTTCGCTCGCCCCCTGTCGCTGGCCGTGCGCCTCCTCGGCAACATGATGGCCGATCACAAGGTCGTCATGTCGTTCTTCGCGCTCGTGCCGATCCTCGTCCCCATCCCGTTCATGCTGCTCGGCCTGCTCGTCTGCTTCATCCAGGCGCTCGTGTTCTGCACCCTGACGATGGTCTACATCGGCATGGCGGTCGAGCACGAAGAGCACTGACGATCTTTCGCCTCGATTTTTTCGCCACGTTCCTGCTTTACCGCTCATCGAAGACACGCTAACTAACCGGCGCCTCGCGCGACCCCCAGGAGATTTGTCATGAACACCAAGAAGATCCTCTCGTTCCTCAGCTTCCTCCTCGTCATCGGCGTCTCGACCATCGCGTTCGCGCAGGGCGCGGGCGGCGAGGCCGAGGCGGTCAAGGCCCAGGGCCTGGCCTCGAACTTCGGCCTGATCGCGCTCGCGGCCGGTCTCGGCATCGGCATCGCCGCCCTCGGCGGTGGCATCGGCCAGGGTCGCGCGGCTGCGGCGGCGCTCGACGGCATCGCCCGCAACCCGGGTGCCGCCGGTCAGATCCGCGGCCCGATGATTCTCGGCCTCGCGCTGATCGAGTCGCTCGTCATCTACGCGCTCATCATCGCCCTCCTGCTCGTCCTGAAGGTCGGCTGATTCCCTCGGTCGCGTGAAGCTGGTAGCGGCTCGGGCTTCGGTCCGAGCCGTTTTGCGTTTTCGGGGGCCGTGTGGGACGCTTCTGGACCTCCATGGGCGAGGCGTCAAGACCAAGCGAGCTCGACATCAAGGGCAAGTCGACGCTCGAGATCCTCGCGCAGATCGATCTGTTCAGCGGGCTGCCGCAAGGCCACCTGCGCCGCGTCGTCGACATCGGCGTCGAGGAGCAGTACCGCGTCGGCGCCACGATCTTTTCCGAGGGCGAGCCGGGCGACAAGTTCTACCTGATCGTCGAGGGTGCGGTGCGGATCAGCCGCATCGTCCCCGGCATGGGCGAGGAGGCGCTCGCCGTGCTGCGGCCGGGCAACTACTTCGGCGAGATGTCGCTCATCGATGACGCGCCACGCTCGGCGACCGCGATGTGCCACGACAAGTGCCGCCTCTTCGTCGTCAACCGCCGCGATCTCGAGGATCTCCTGTTCGTCGACCGCGACCTCGCCTACGAGCTGCTGTGGAACTGGGTGCGCACCCTGTCGCGTCGTTTGCGTGCGACGAATGACAAGATGACGTTTCTCGCGACCACGTCTAAGTTCTAGCCATGCGGCTGGCCCTCGTCGTCACCGCGGTGCTCGTCGCCGCCGCGCCCGCCGCGCGCGCCGAGTCGCTGCCGCCCGGCTCCCTGGGCTTCGTGTTCGGTGTCCTCTCCGGTACCGGCGCCGACGCCAAGCGCCTCGGCTTTGGCTACTACCAGTTCGGCATGCAGGCCGCCTGGCAGCCGATCGCCACCGAGCGCGCGTGGGGCTGGTCACTGCGCTGGGGCACCATGTTCGGCACCCTCTACAACGGCAGTGCCGCGCAGATCGACACCGAGCTGCACACCATGCAGATGGACCTCTCCGTCGGCCTGCGGTTCCGGCCGTGGCAGACCCCGACCCGCTACCTCACGGCGCGCATCGGTGGCGAGCTGCTCCGCGCGAACGAACCGATCCCACCGCTCATGCACCGCGCGTTCGTCGGCGGTATCGCGACGGTCGGGCTCGATCAATATGTCGGCCGCTTCCTGTTCAACGTCGACGTCCGCTACGGCCTCATCGGTAACGATGGTCCGCGCGAGCTCGCGCTCCTCCTCGGTGTCGGAGTGACGGGGCCCTGATGCCGGCGCTCACCACGCCACGCCTCCGGCTCGTCCCGATCACCCTCGCGATGATCGAGGGTGTGATGCGCCGCGACCGCGCCGCCGCCGAGGCCGCGCTCGATGCCTGCCTTCGCGATCACGGCGATGACCTGCCCGCGTGCGCGCGCTTCCCCGACGCGTGGCCCAACGAGGAGCTCGTCGCGCGCGCGTTCCCGTTCTCGCTCGACGCGATCCGCGCGGCGCCCGAGACCCGTCTGTGGGGCGACTCGCTCGTGCT
Organism: Kofleriaceae bacterium; assembly: GCA_036794935.1. Classification (GTDB taxonomy): domain Bacteria; phylum Myxococcota_A; class Polyangia; order Haliangiales; family Haliangiaceae; genus JABFXX01. The sequence continues at coordinate 9,477 of DAIRFU010000238.1, forward strand.
ACCGATCGAGGGCCCGCCGCGCGTCCTCGGCAGCGTCGTGTTCAAGGGCCACCCGGCAGACGGCATCGCCGAGGTCGGCTACGGGATCGAGGATGGCTCGCGCGACCAGGGCCTGGCCACCGAGGCGACGCGCGCGTGCGTCGACTGGGCCCTCGAGCAGCCCGGCATCGCCGCAGTCCAGGCGACCACGTTCCCATGGCACCACGCGTCCCTCGCCGTGATCCGCAAGCTCGGCATGATCCCGTGCGGCACCCGCGAGCACGACATGCTCGGCGAGCTCCTCGTGTTCGAGCGCCGGCGCTGACGCTCAGCTCTCGACGAACAGCTCGTCGACGTAGCACCACTTCCAGTGC
>DAIRFU010000013.1:0-26341 GCA_036794935.1 Kofleriaceae bacterium
GAGCGCGTGCACGCCGTCGGCGGTGACCCGGAGCAGCGCCGGCGCCGCGACGGTCACGACGAACGTGTCGACGTCGGGATCGAGCGCGCCGTCGCCGTCATCGTCGCGCCAGGGCGCGATCGAGCCGTGCACGACGAACGTGGTGCCGGTCGGCGCGAGCGTGATCGTGCCGGCCTGCGCGACGCTCGCCTCGACGACGCCGAGGCCGTTCGGCTCGGGGCCTTCCTCGACGTCGATCGTGAGCCCGGCCGTCGGATCGACGCACGCGTTGTCGATCAGCACCGTGCCGTCCTGGCACGAGCTCGGATCGATCTGGCAGGTACCGGTCAACGCATCGAATACCGTGCCATCGCTGCACACGACGCTGCCGTCGGGCACGCACTCGCCCGTCGCCTCGTCGCGCTGCGTGCCAATGCCGCAGTTGTCCACCGGCACGCACGCACCGGCCTCGTCGCTGGTGCCAGGCCCGCATTCCTTGCCGTTATCCCCGCAGCCAAATGCGCAGCCTATCCAGACGACCGCGAGGAGGCTGTTGCGCATGCGGCCGACTTTACACATGCTATTGCCTTACCTGTGAGTCCGAAGAACCTCGCGCTGGTTGCCGCTGCTGTCGCGGTGACGGGCATGGGCCTGTATCTGTTCCTTCAGGTCCGGGCCACGCCCGCACAGGCGCAGGCGACGATCACGCCCCAGCCGCGTGCGAGCCGGCCGGCGCCGCGCGCCGAGCACACCGCGCCGCCGCCGCGTCCCACGCCGCCGCCGCCCAGCGCTGCCGCCAGGCCGAGCCGTCCGGGGATCGATTTCAAGCCCGTCCACACCGTGGCCCCCGAGCTGCCGACGTCGGCCGCCGAGGCGCCGCACCCGAATGTCCCGCTCGACTCGATGATGCAGCTCGCGAACAAGGCCTACGACCGCCAGGACTTCGACCAGGCGATCGAGATCGCCGGCAAGGTGCTGGCGAAGGATCCGGACAACGTCCGCATGCTGCGCGTCATGGTGTCCGCGAACTGCATCGCGGGCGACAGCGCGGTCGCGCAGCAGGCCTACGAGAAGCTGCCCGACTTCGATCGCGGCCAGATGCGCGCGCGCTGCGATCGGTATGGCGTGACGTTCGAGGAGCCGTCGCGCTAGCTACGCGGCGACGTGCTTCTCGATCATCTTCGCGAGATCGGGAATCGCCTCGACCACGTTCTTCTTCGCGCCGTCGCGCATCTTCATGTACATCTTCTTCGCCGTCGTGTGCGACGTGCTCTCGGCGCGCTCGTCGGTGACCTTCAGCAGATCCTCGGCCACATCATCGGAGCGCGCGACGAGGAAGTCCGACAGCGAGCTCGGCTTGGTCGCGGACCACTTGTCGTAGTGCGGCTGCAGCTTGCCGAGCCAGTCGTCGAGCAGCGCATCGACGGTCTCGGGCACGAACGTCTTCTTGATGCCCTTGATCATCGCGTACGCGCTCTTGATCACGAAGTTCTTCTGCTTTACCTGCGCGTCGATCAACGCGATGGTGTCCGTGATCACCGCGCCGCGCTTGGGCGGTTGGCCGATCTGCTCGACGAGAGATGACATCGGCTGCGGCGTACCACACACCCGGGGGCTCTGCCCCCGGGCGCCCCCGGGAAAATGGCCTACTGCTGGTCCAGCAGGTAGACCATCAGGTAACCCTCGGCCGTGCGCCGCGGCCCGGGCGAGCCGGCCATCAGGCGGAAATCGGCGGCGAGCTGGCGGCGCTGATAGCTGCGGTACAGCGCCATCGGATCGATCTCGTGCGAGTGCTCGAGGTCCTCGATCTGACGGCCGAGGATCTCCGCGGCCCAGGCCGGGCTGGCGGCGCTGATGTGCTGCTGCTGCATCGCGCGGCGGAGCGTGGCGAGCTCCTCGCTCGTCATGTTGAACAGGAACTCCTCGAACGCCGCGCTCTCGTCCGCGCTCATACCCTCGCGACCGAAGAACTCGAGGACCTCGGGGCTGCAGTCCTCGGTGACCAGGCGGAACGTCTCGGTCGCGCCGAGCAGCGTGCCGTACGCGGTGTTGATCCGGTTGCGCGCGTGCCACGCGGACTCGAGCAGCGGCGCGAAGTCGTCGATCTCGAGCGCGGCATCGTCCCAGACCGTGATCAGCTGGTCGGCCGCCCGCTGCTTGGTCCGGCGCATCACGTCGGGCTTGCGGAGCAGCGCGAGGAACAGCTCCTCGGCGAGCAGCGTGTAGATCGACTGCGCGAGCTCCTCGCGCAATTCGTGCGCCATCTTGCCCGCGTTCGCCACGTCGACGAGAGCGACCGTCGCCTTCACGAAGCCGCGCAGGAAGTTGATCTTGGTGACGAGGTGGGTGCGCGACAGCGTCGCCTTGAGGGGCAGGACGAGGTCACCCGACAGGCCGTCCATCGAGCACAGGTGATCGATCAGCGTCTGCTCGTCGCGAGCCTCACCACCGAGCGACGTCGGCCGGCGCAGCGGCCGCTGGCGATCGAGCAGGTCGGCGGTCGCGTGCAGCTCGGCGATCAGCCCCTGCAGGATCGCGGCGTCGGTGGGCGAGCGCGAGGCGACTGCCTCCAGCGCCTGCTGCACGAGCTCCGACTCGTGACGATCCAGCACACTCGCAGCATAGGCCTGAGCTGCCTGCGAGGACATCGCCATGCCCGAAGAAGCTAGCACGGTCCCCCCACCGGTCGCGGGCGCGCTCGGGGGGGATGTAGCCGGCGGTGTCGTTGGGGTACGTCCGGGATACGGCACTGTGAGCAGCTCGCGTAGAGAGGTAGTAGCTCAGCTTGGCGGTAGGCCGTCAATCGGCGTTGTTCTCACCGGGAATGCGCTCGCGCCGCCGCTTGATGTAGATCCTGACGGCAACCAGCAAGACGGCTACCACGATCAGCACACCGAAGACGAGATCGAACCGTTTTATGTTGTTCGCGACGGCCTCCCAGTGCTCGCCCAGGTAATACCCGAGCAGGATCAAAAAGGATCCCCACAATGTGGCTCCGAGGAACGTCTGTGTGAAGAAGGCACGGAGTGGCATCCGGGCGACCCCGGCGGGCAGTGAGATGATGTGGCGCACGACCGGGACCAGCCGGGCAAAGAAGATCGTCGCCTTGCCGTGCTTGCGGATCAGCAGGTACTTGCCGTACTTGAGCAGCAGCGGCTTGCCGCCCGCCGCACCGATCCAGTAGCCGATGCCCGAGCCGAGCATCGCGCCGGCGCTGTTGATGAAGAGGAGCACCGGCAGCGAGAACACGCCCTTCGAGGCGAGGAACCCGGCGAACGGGAACACCAGCTCCGAGGGGATGGGCACCAGCGTGCTCTCGAGCGTGACGAGGATGAACACACCCGGGTATCCGAGCCGGGCGACGATGTCCTGGAGGAACGCGGCAAACTCATGCATGACACCCGCCTGGGGCTAGCAGTGGCGCTCGGAAGCGGCTCACCCTAACATGCGAGCTCGCCGATCGCCGCCAGGCTCAGCGCGCCATGAGCCGCGTGTACGTCGACGCCAGTGCCTCGGCGAGACCGGCGAGGTCGGCCGTCGAGAGGTCACGCGCGTGCGCGCCGTCGAGCGGATCGCCGACCACGACCACCGCGACGGGCTGGCCTCCGACGATCACCGGGGCGGCGGCGGGTGCGGACGGGCCGGCGAGCGCGTGGCTGAGCGCGGACTGACCGACCCCCGCGGGCGTCTCGATCGAGATGAAGCGCGTCTGCACGGCCCGCTGCAGCGTCGATGGCGAGCCGAGCGACACGGTCACCAGCTCGGGCGCGGTCACGCCGTGGCCGCGGTAGCCGATCGCGGTGCGGTCGCGAATCGCGAGCACGAGCCCGGTCGTCCAGCGCGCCGCCACGAACGCGAGCACGAGATCCGTGGCGGCCTCGCGCGTCGTCGCGCGGTCGAGATCGGCCTGCAGCTCGTCGAGCGTGCGGCGCGGCGGCTCGCGATCGCGGGTCCTGCGCGGCGGTTCGGTCGCGGCGGCCAGCCCGGTCGGCGGCGGCGGTGGCAGCTTGCTGCTGCCCGGCGGCAGCGCGCTGCCCATGATCGGGATCTGACCGCTCTGCGCCGGATCCTTCGCGACGCGGATGTCGTCGAGATCGGTGAGCGAGAGCCGGATGCTCTCCGGATCGAGCACGTCGATGTCGGGCAGCGGCGGCAGCGGTGGCGGTGTGTCGGGGCGCGCGTAGGCGTGCGGCGCGTCGACCCGCTGGAACGGCATCGGCGGGGTGCTGAGCGCACGGCGCGGCACGCGCGGCGGCGGCGTGGCCTCGACCGCGATGTCGAAGTCGATGTCGAGCTCCTCGGCCGAGGCGCTGCCGTACGCGTCGGCGACCAGGTGCTCGAGCCGGCTCGCGGGTGTGATCACCATCAAGATGTCGGCACGGATCGCCTGGCGAAGCGCGGCGAGCAGCGCCGGTGCCGGATCGCGCACGCATACGATCACCGCGCCCTTGCTCGACTTGCCGATCGGCAGCGCGCAGGAACCGCGGCCGAGCTCGGCGGGGATCATGCGGGCGAGCGCGGGATCGCGGCCGGCGAGATGTCTGGCCAGCGCGCTCGCGACGCCCTTCTGCTCGCCGAGCGCGCGCGACGCGTCGTCGAAGTCGAGCAGGCCCTTCGCGATCAGGAACGAGCACAGCCGCCGATCGGCAGGCTTCTCGGCGAGCGCCTGGGTCAGATCGCTCGCGCGTACCTTGCGCTGCTCGACCAGGAGCTCCCCGATGCGCATTCGAGGAGTCCATCTTGCCACGGCGGCGCACCTCGCGTCGCGTGACAGTCAGCTCATTGCTCTTCGCGCTCGATCTGTGGGCGAGGTCCGCGCGTGGCGCCGATCGGCGCCGGTTCTGCGACAGGCTCCGGCGAGCGAGGCAGCTCGGCCTCGACGTCCTCGCGCTCGGGCTTGTGCGGATTGGTAGGCGCGGCGTGCGACTTTCTGGGCGGGCGCGGTTTCTCGGGCATCGCGGATCCTCCGACATCGTGCGCTTGCACGCGCCGTGACAAGCCTACAGCGGGCAGTAGCGGGCGAGCGCATCCTCGTCGGCCGGTGTCGCGGCGAGCGAGATGAAGACCTCGTCGAGCCGGCCGCCGTAGCTGCCGCCGAGCTGCAGGCTGTCGAGCGCGGGCGCGGTACCGACGCTGGCGTCGCCGACCGTGGTGACCGCGCCGTCGACCCACAGGCGCAGATTCGGCGGCGCGAGCGAGACCAGGACCCAGTGCCACGCGCCCGCGGCGACCGGCGCCGAGGTCGCGGTGTGCATCACGCCACCGGACTGGACGATCGTCGCCGAGAACCGCACCGTGTTCGCGCTGTCCTGGGTGACGCGCACCGCGACGCGGCCATCGCCGCTGACCAGCACGTCGCGCGTGCCCGCGATCGCGTCGGGCTGCGACCACAGCTCGAGCGTGGCCTGCGAGATCGCGCCGAGCGCGACCGGCCACGCGACGAGGTCTCCCTCGACCGGCTGAAAGCCGAGGCCCCCGGCGAACCGGCCGGTGACCGCCGACGGGTCCGCAGCCTCCGCTGTATCACTGGGACCGAGCGTCGCGCTCGCGCCGCCCGCCGCGTTCGGCTGGACCTGGCTGGCATCGTCGAGGTGGAGCACGCCCGCCGCGCCCGCCGGATCCGGTGCCGCACACGCGACCGTCCATCCGCGGTTCGCGGTCGCGCTGTTGCCGGCCGCGTCGACGGCGCGCACGGCGAACGTATGCGCCGCGGCGGGTAGATTGAACGCGACCGGGCTCGCGCACGGGGCGAATGCCGCGCCGTCGATGCTGCACTCGGTCGTGCCCTCGCTGGCGGTGAACATGAACGTCACGCGCGGGCCGCTCGTGTCGCCCTCGGCCGGCCCGGCGACGAGCATCAGCTCGGGCGGCACGGTGTCGACGGTCCACGTCGCCGTCGCGGGCGAGGGATCGTCGTGACCGGCGGTGTCGGTCGCGCGGACCGCGAACGAGTGCGCGCCCTGCGCGAGGCCGGTCGCGGTGAACGGCGACGCACACGCGGTGAAGCCGGCGCCGTCGAGGCTGCACGCGAACGTCGCGCCGGCCTCGTTCGACGTGAAGGTGAAGCTCGCCGAGGCCACGGCCACGGTGCCGCTCGGGCCGCCGTCGATCGTCGTCTCGGGCGGCGTCAGATCGACGGTCCACGTCCGCGTCGCGGGTGTGGGATCGAGGTTGCCGACCGCGTCCTGCACGCGGACCCGGAACGTGTGCATGCCCTCGCTGACACCGTTGTAGCTCTGCGGCGACAGACAGGGCAGGAACGGGCCGCCATCGAGCGTGCACTGGAACGTCGCGCCGGCGCCGGCATCGGGAGACAGGAACGTGAACGTCGCCGACGCGGTCGCGGTCGCGCCCGTCGGTCCGGAGACCACCGTGGTATCCGGCGTGCTGGTATCGACCTGCCACGCGTGGATCGCGGGCGAGGCATCGACGTTGCCGGCGCGGTCGCGCGATCGCACCGCGAATGCGTGCGCGCCGTCGTCGATCGGTCCGAACGTGTCGCCGCTCTCGCACGCGGCGAACGGGGCATTGTCGAGGGAGCACTCGAACGTCACGTTCGGCTCGCTCGACGTGAACGAGAACGTGACCATCGTGCTGTTGTCAGCGGCCGGCGGCATCTCGGTCAACACGGTGTTCGGCGCGGCGGTGTCGATCATCCACACGTGCTCGGCGGGCGTGTCGTCGCCCTCGCCGTGGCCGTCGGTCGCGCGCACCGCGAACGTATGCGCGCCATCGCCGAGCTCGCGCGCGTACGGCGACGTGCAGGCTGCCGCTGCCTCGCCATCGACGCTGCACTCGAACGTCGCGCCGGCGAGTGTCGACTCGAACATGAACGTCGCGGTCGCCTGGTTCGAGAACTCGGCGGGCGCCTCGGTGATCGTCGTGTCGATGGGACCGCCGGGCGGCGCATCTTGCGTACCGCCGTCGGTCGTGGCCGGCTGCTTGTCGGGGACGCTGCAGCTCGCGAGCGCGAGGAGGAGCAGGGTGCGCCGCATCAGAACCTCCCGGTGAGCGTCGCGCCGGCGTGGTCCTCGCCGATCGCGGGTGCGAGCACGGTCGTCTCGTCGGGCGAGCCGACGAACCACATCACCGCCGCCGCGGCGACCGCCACGCCGCCGGCCGCGAACAGCACGTTCGCGCGCAGCGCCTCGTCCTGCGCATCATCGTTGAGCCGCAGACCGTCCGGATCCGCGCACGTCACCAGCGGACAGACCGCGTCCGATCGCGACTGCAGATCGTTCGCGCGGTTGCCAAAATACGCGCCGGTCCCGATCGCGGCTGCCCCGGCGATCCCGAGGGCGACCGCGACGCCGCGGGTCGCGCTCCACGTCGGGTGGACCGTGATCTCCCGGGGCGCAGCCGGCTGCACGACGACGCGTTGCGGCTGCGGTTCGGGCGGCGGCGCGGCGGCGACCGGCGGCGGCGGCGCGGGCACGCGCTCGAGCGTCGGCACGACGACCCACCGCTTGCCCCCCTTGCCGACGGAGACCGCGGTCCGCCACGGCCGGAAGCCGGGAGCCTCGGCGATCACGACGTGACTGCCCGGATCGACGACGATCGCGGTGCCCCACAGGTCCGGATCGACGACCGTGTCGTCGCGCTTGATCACGAGCCCCTCGCTCTTGCTCTTCGGTCCGACCTGCACGGTGATGCGCGCGAGGTCGGGCTCGAGCTTGTCGGCGCGGCGGTTCGCCTCGCGCTGGCGCTTCTTGTCGTGGCCGTCACGCTTCGCGAGATCCTCGGCCTTGCGGAACGCGGCCCACGCGCTCGCGATCTTGCCGAGCTTCTCGCGGCAATCGCCGAGGTTGAGCAGCGTGCCGACGCTGGACTCGAGCTTCTCGCTCGCGTCGAGCTTGTCGCAGCCGGCCTCGAGCTTGCCGTGCTTGATCAGGTTCCGGCCGTCGCGGAACAGGGCCTCGGCGGCGGCACTCTGGGCATGTGCCGCCGGTACGTGGCACACGATGACGGCGAGCGCGATCACGGACATTCGATCAACGAGTTTCATAGAGGTCCTCGGGAGGCTCGGGCGGCTCCGGCTCGCGGGTCACGCGGCGCGGGCGCGTCGAGTGGCTGTGGTGGGGACGCTGCGAGCGCGACGCGCGCGTACGCGTCGGCCGCGTGGGCGGTGCGGTGGCGGTCTCGGGCGCGTCGTCGTCGGCGGTCTCGGGTGGCGGAGGGTCCTCGTGCGCGACCGCGGTCGCGCGCAGAGCGGGCGGCTCGGCGATCTCGATCACCGGCGCGGACGGCGCAGCGACCTCCACGTCGCTCTGCGTGTCGAGCAGGTAGCTCGTGCCGGCGAGGCCACCGACCACGCCGAGCCCGAGCGCGAACAAGAACGCGATGCGCCGGCCCCACGAGCCGCGCGGCCGCTCGACCTCGTACTCCGCGGAGACCTGGACGGGCAGCTCCGAGTCGACGAACCACGAATGCGAGCGCTGCGCGGGCGCGTCGCCGCCTGGCTCGGCGTCGGCGTTGACGTCGAACGCCGACTGGAAGCCCTCGCCCAGCGGCGTCATCGGGTGCGGAGGAACCGGGGTGGCCATCCCGTGATCGGAGACGATCGCGAGCACCTGCTCGAGGTCCTGCTGCAGCTCGGCCATCGACTGGACGCGCTCGGCGGGATCCTTCGCGAGGCAGCGCGCGAGCACGGCGTCGACCTCCGGCGGCACCTCGGGCGCGATCGAGCTCGCGGCCGGCGCCGGTTCCTTGAGGTGCGCGGCGATGTAGTCACCGACCGCCTCGCAGTCGAACGGCGGCCGCCCGGTGATCATGTGGAACAGCACGCAGCCGAGCGAGTAGATGTCGGAGCGGTGATCGACCTCGCCGGCGGCGCGGCACTGCTCGGGCGACATGTAGACAGGCGTGCCGAGCATCGCGCCGGTCTGCGTCGTCCCCGCGGCATCCGGATCGCCGAGCTTGCAGATGCCGAAGTCGAGGATCTTCGTGCGCTCGCCGCCGGGTACCTCCGCGTCGCGGATCACGAACACGTTGCCGGGCTTCAGATCCCGGTGGACGATGCCGCGCTCGTGCGCCGCCGCGAGGGAGCTGGCGAGCTGACGCGCGAGCCGCAGCGCCTCGACGAGCGGCAGCCGCTCGAGGCGTTCGAGCCGCGCCGCCAGCGACTCGCCCTCGATCAGCTCCATCACGATGAACGCGGTGCCGTCGACGTGGTAGCCGAAGTCGAAGATCTGGACGACGCCGGGATCCGAGATCGCCGAGATCGCGCGCGCCTCGTTGAAGAATCGATCGACGATCTCGCGCTGACTCGACAGCGCCGCGAGCAGCGTCTTGATCGCGGCACGCCGACCGAGCAGCAGGTGCTCGCCGAGATACACGGTGCCCATGCCGCCGGCACCGAGCGTGCGCACGATCCGGTACTGGCCGATCAGCTTCTCGACGGGTGGCGCGGTCACGACAGGTCTAGATCTACCGCGACGTCGGTAATTGTCTAATAAAGACCGGCAGTTGGGACGCTACGGCACGGTGTGCGGGAATGCCCGAGCGCAGCTGTCACGCGAGTGGGGCCCGCGCGGCGCCGCGTATATGATGCGCGCGTGCGCACCGATCGCAGCCCGTGGAACTGGCTCTTGCTCGTGCCGGTCGTCGTCCCGCTGTGCACGTTTCTCTACCTCGGGAGCGAACCGCGGCTGTTCGGGTTCCCACGGTTCTACTGGATGCAGCTCGCGTTCATCGCGCTCGGTGTCGGCGCGACGCTCGTCGTCTACCGGATGACGCGGGGGCGCTAACCGATGACGAGCGCGCAGTGGATCGAGCTCGCCGTGTCCGCGACGTTGTTCTTCGCCGTCGCCGCGCTCGGCTTCGTCGCGGCGCGCTGGCGGCGACCCGAGACGCTTCATCACCTCGACGAGTGGGGCCTCGGCGGCCGCAAGTTCGGCGGCTGGGTCACGTGGTTTCTGATCGGCGGCGATCTCTACACCGCGTACACGTTCGTCGCGGTCCCGGCACTGCTCTTCTCCGCGGGCGCGGTCGGCTTCTTCGCGATGCCGTACACGGTGATCACGTACCCGATGGCGTTCCTGGTGCTGATCCGGCTGTGGTCGGTCTCGCATCGTCATCGCTTCGTCACGCCTGCCGATTTCGTGCGCGCGCGCTTTGGCTCGCCGACGCTCGCGCTGCTCGTCGCGGTGACCGGGATCGTCGCGACGATGCCGTACATCGCGCTGCAGCTCGTCGGGATCGCGGCGGTGCTCTCGGCGATGGGCGTGGGCGGCCACCTGCCGCTGATCATCGCGTTCGCGATCCTCGCCGCCTATACGTACCGCTCCGGCCTCCGCGCACCCGCGCTGATCGCGTTCGTCAAGGACTCGCTGATCTACCTGGTGATCATCGTCGCCGTCATCTACATCCCGTACCAGCTCGGTGGCTGGGGCGCGATCTTCGACGCCGCGGATCGAAAGTTCGCGGCGACCGGCAAGGGCAACCTCGTGCTGCCCGACCGCATGCAGGTCTCGTACATCACGCTCGCGTTCGGCTCGGCGCTCGCGCTGTTTCTCTACCCGCACTCGATCACCGGCGTGCTCGCGTCCCGCAACCGCGACGTCATCAAGCGGAACATGGCGGCGCTGCCGGCGTACTCGCTGTTGCTCGGCCTCATCGCGCTGCTCGGCTACATGGCGATCGCCGCGGGCATCACGCCGTCGGTCGTCGACGGCAGGCCGGATCCGAGCTCGGTCGTGCCGCTGCTGTTCGACCACATGTTCCCGCCGTGGTTCGCCGGCATCGCGTTCGCGGCCATCGGGATCGGCGCGCTGGTGCCCGCGGCGATCATGTCGATCGCCGCCGCGAACCTGTTCACCCGCAACATCTACGTCGAGTACATGGCGCCGCACGCGACGCCTGCCGATCAGGCCCGGGTCGCCAAGCTCGTGTCCCTGGTCGTCAAGTTCGGCGCGCTGCTGTGCATCGTGCTGATCGACCCGCAGTTCTCGATCGATCTCCAGCTGATCGGCGGCGTGATCATCCTGCAGACGTTGCCCTCCGTCGCGCTCGGTCTGTACACGCGGTGGTTCCATCGCGCCGGCCTGATCGCCGGATGGACCGCGGGCATGGCATGCGGGCTCGCGATGCTCTACTCGATCCCGAATCCGGCGACGCACCGCGCGCACTTCGGCGGTTCGGCGTTCCCGTTATCCACGCTCGGGCTGCCGTGGGACGCCTCGGTCTACGCGGGCTTTCTCGCGGTGCTCGTCAACATTCTTGTTTGCGTGGCGGCGACCCTGATCGCGCGCGCCGCAAGCGTGCGCGATGGCACCGACCTCACCGCGCCCGCCGACTACTTCGCAGACGAGGACCGCGCCTCGACGTAGCTGCCAGGCACGTGCCAGCCGGCGGGAACCGCACTTGCAGGGTTCCCTGCCATGACGTCACGTCAGGAGCCACTCGTCGCCGTCGTCACCGGCGCATCGCAGGGTATCGGTCGCGCGGTCGCGCGCGAGCTCGGAGGGCGGCGTGCGCGCGTCGCGCTCATCGCGCGGGGGATGGACGGTCTGGGGGCCGCCGCGGAGGAGATTCACGCGGCCGGCGGGGAGGCGCTCGTGCTCCCGTGCGATGTCTCCGACGCCTCCGCGGTCGATGCCGCCGCCGCTGCGATCGTCGAGCGCTGGGGGCACATCGATGTCTGGATCAACAATGCCATGGTCTCGGTGTTCTCGCCGATCTCGTTGATGACCGCGGACGAGTTCCGCCGCGTCACCGAGGTCACGTATCTCGGCTACGTGTACGGCACGCTCGCGGCGCTTCGCCACATGCGGCCGCGCGACGCTGGCACGATCATCCAGATCGGCTCCGCGCTCGCGTATCGATCGATCCCGCTGCAGAGCGCGTATTGCGCCGCGAAGTCCGCGATCCGCGGCTTCACCGACTCGCTGCGCTGCGAGCTGATCCACGACAAGAGCAACATCAAGGTCTCGATGCTCCAGCTGCCGGCGGTCAACACACCGCAGTTCGACGTCGTCCGCAACCGGCTCGGCAAGCACGGCCAGCCGGTGCCGCCGATCTTCCAGCCCGAGGTGATCGCGCGCGCCGTGTGGTACGCGATCGAGCACCCGTCGCGCGAGATGTGGATCGGCTGGCCGACGGTCAAGGCGATCCTCGGCCAGCGAGTGATCCCGGGCCTGCTCGATCACTACCTCGCGAGCCACGGCTACGAGTCGCAGGTCACCGATGCGCTGCCGCCGACACACACCGACAACGTCGACGCGCCGCTGCCCGGCGATCGCGGGGCGCACGGCAAGTTCGACGACCGCTCGCGGCCCAGCAGCTCCGAGCTGTGGCTGCGCATGCACCGCGGCGCGATCGCGGTCGCGGCGCTCGGCCTGCTCGGCGCGACGATGATGGCGCTGCGGAGAGCTGGATGAGGATCAACGACTACGCCCTGATCGGGGACGGCCGATCCGCCGCGCTCGTGTCGGCGGCGGGCGCGATCGACTGGCTGTGCTGGCCACGCTTCGACAGCCCGCCGCTGTTCAGCGCGTTGCTCGATCCCGACGGCGGCAGCTGGCGGCTCGCGCCGATCGGCGAGGCCCAGATCACCCGGCGCTACCTCGACGACTCGAACGTGCTCGAGACGCGGTTCGCGACCGCGACCGGGACGGTGGCGATCACCGATCTGATGACCGCGGTGAGCGAGGAGGAGAAGCGCACGCTCATGCTGCCCGACCACGAGCTGCTCCGTCACGTGATGTGCGAGAGCGGCGAGGTCGAGCTCGAGATGGTGGTCGAGCCGCGCTGCTGGTTCTCGCCGATCAAGGCGACCGCGCATCGCACGCTCGGCCTGCGCTGGCAGATCGGCCGGCGGTTGCTCGTGCTGCGCGGCGACGTCCCCGTCGGTCCCGATGGCCGCGCGCGGTTCACGCTGCACGCCGGCGAGGCAGTGAGCTTCTCGCTCGCGCTCGACGGCGGACCCGGCGTGCTGGTCCCGCTCGCCGAGCACGCGCGCGATCGGGTCGCACGCACGGTGCGGTGGTGGCAACAGTGGGCCTCGCGCGCGAGCTATGCCGGGCCGGACCGCGACCGCGTGATCCGCAGCGCGCTCGCGATCAAGCTGATGGGCTACGCACCGTCGGGGGCGGTGATCGCCGCACCGACGACATCGCTGCCCGAGCGTCTCGGCGGCGCGCTCAACTGGGACTACCGGTTCTGCTGGCTGCGCGATGCGTCGTTCACCGCACGCGCGCTGCTCAGCCTCGGCTATGTCGAGGAAGCGTCGGCGTTCGGCAGCTGGCTCCTGCACACGACCCGGCTGACCACACCGGAGCTCCACGTCATCTACGACGTCTACGGCAACGCGCCGCCACGCGAGCGCATCCTCGACGTCGCGGGCTTCGCCGGCTCGCGGCCGGTCCGGATCGGCAACGCGGCGGCGGCGCAGCTCCAGCTCGACATGTACGGCGTGGTCATCGACGCGACGTCGCAGCTCGCGCACGCGACCGGCGTGCTCGACGGTGTGACGCAGAAGCTGCTGCGCGGGTTCGGCGAGTACGTGTGCGCGAACTGGCGGCTCGCCGACCAGGGCATCTGGGAGCCACGGGGGTTGCCCGAGCACCGCACGCACTCGCGCCTCCTGTGCTGGGTCGCGCTCGATCGCCTCGTCGAGCTGAGCGAGTGCGGCATGCTGACCGGCGTCGATTGCAGCAAGCTCGCCGCCGGGCGTGAGGCGATCCGCCGTGACATCGAGGACCACGCGTGGGATGCCGCGCGCGGTTGCTACACGTCGGCGCTCGGCAATCCCGAGCTCGATGCGTCGATCTTGCTGATGTCGTGGTACGGCTTTCACCCGGCGAGCTCGCCGCGGCTGCGCTCGACGTATGCCCGGATCTGCGATGTGCTCGGCGCCGGGCCCGGCCTGCTGTTCCGCTACGAGGACAGCCTGCGCACCGGCGAGGGTGCGTTCTGGATCTGCAGCTTCTGGGCGGTCGAGCACCTCGCGATGGGCGGTGGCACGCTGGGCGAGGCGCGCGCGCTGTTCGATGGCGCGTGCCGCTACGCGAACGACGTCGGCCTGATGGCCGAGGAGGTCGATCCGCGCACGCGCGACGCGATCGGCAACTTCCCGCAGGCGTACACGCACGTCGGCCTGATCAGCGCCGCGATGTCGCTCGATGAACGCGCGCGCCAGGCTCCCGAGCAGCACCGCGCGCCGGGCCGGCGTCACGAGGTGCGGTCATGAACTTCGCGAGCTGGCTCGTCTGGGGCTTCGCGAGCACGGTCACGCTGACCACGCTGATGGCGAGCAGCCAGGGCGTCGGGCTCACGCGCATGAACCTGCCGTACGTGCTCGGCACGATGGTGACCCCCGACCGCGATCGCGCGAAGCCGCTCGGCATCGCGCTCCACCTCGTCAACGGCTGGGTGTTCTCGCTCGTCTACGTCGCGGCGTTTCATGCGTGGGACGGGCCGACCTGGTGGAAGGGCGCCGCGATCGGCTTCGTCCACGCCGCCTTCGCGCTCGCGGCCGGTCTGCCGGCATTGCCCGGGCTGCACCCGCGGATGGCGAGCGAGACGCGCGGGCCGACCGTGGTGCGCCAGCTCGAGCCGCCTGGCTTCCTCGGCCTCAACTACGGCTACCGCACGCCGCTGTCGATCGCGATCGCGCACGTCGCGTTCGGCCTCGTGCTCGGCACGTTCTACACGCCCTGATTTTTCGTAGCGCCGACCGTCCGCGATTCCGCTTACGGTCCCTGAATCAATAAACGATTTAGGTACTTGCGCCGACCTGCCTACATGGTCGGGCCAATAGCATCCGCGGCCATGAAAGCACACGCGCTCGTTCGCGCTGTGGTCGCTGGGGGAGCGATTTCGATGCTCGTCGCCAGTGGCTGCAGCAATCCCGACAAGACGCACGATGATCTCGGCTCCGATGGTGGCGGACCGAGCTACTCCACGGATGGTGGGACCGGCGGCGATGAGGACGGTGGGGACATGGGAGGTGACGACTCGATGCCCGACATGCCGACCGAGCTCACGGTCCAGCTCGTGCCGGACGGCGCCAGCGGGGTGACGCGGGTGAACTTCGCAGTCCCGCTCGCGGACGGCGTGCTGACCGACGCGTCGCAGATCAAGGTGGTCGCCGGCGCCGCCGAGCTGTCCGCCGCGAAGCGGACGCTCGCGACGTACGCCGACGGCAGCGCGCGCAGCGTCCAGATCCAGGTCGATGTCGACCTCGACGCGAACCAAGCGCTCACGGTCCAGCTCGGCACGCAGGGTGCGGATGGCCCGGCGTTCGCCGCGGTGGCGACGACGTTGACCGGCAGCGGCAACAACGTGCACCCGAAGGTGTGGGCGCTCCTGCCGACGAGCGTGCTGACCGCGAGCGGCGTGGCCGGTCCGCTGGTCGCGCAGGCCGAGGTCGCGAGCACGCCGCTCGACGCGTGGCGCACGCTCTGCGACTACGACGCGTGGGACACCGACAAGTTCCTCGTCAACGCGGCGGCGAGCCGCGACGTGTGGCTCTACGACCGGGTCACCGCGATGTACCGCGGCTACGCGATCACCGGCAGCCTCGTGCCGTTGCGCTCGGCGTACCGCGAGGCCGAGATCTACCGGGCCGGCATGACCGTGGTCAGCGGCGTCGCGACGAACATCGCGGTGCCGAACGCGCAGACCGACCTCAAGTACTACTACGCGCAGAACATGGCGCTGCACTACCTGCTCACCGGTGACGAGCGGTATCGCGAGGCGGCCGAGGCCGTGTCGGCGAAGATCGCGACGATGTGGAACCCGCAGTACAACGGCGCCGATCGGTTCTGGACCGAGCGCCACGCCGGTTTCGCGCTGCTCGCGCACGAGTGGGCGCTGATGGTGACCGACGACCAGGCGCAGGCGATCAGCGCGCGCGCCGAGGCCGCGGTCACCGCGTTCCTCGCGACCCAGGCGTCGTACCCGGCGAGCTACGCCGATCCGGACGCGCGCTGCTTCGCGCACTCGGCGACCGCGCACGCGGAAGGCTACGGCTACGACGGCTGCAGCCCGTGGATGAGCGCGATCCTCGCCGACGCGCTCGATCAGTACGCGCGCCGCGTCGGCGGCACCCGGGCCGAGCAGGTGCGCGCCTCGCTCGCACGCCTCGGCCGGATCATCGCGCGCGACGGTCGCGATGCGAGCGGCAAACCCTACTACTGGATGGGCGTCGGCACGTCGAGCGACGAGGTCGACGACTACGACGAGCACTGGGGCGAGGCGGCCTACGTCGTCGCGCTCGCGTACGTCGCGACCGGCAAGACCGAGCCCGCGCTGAAGCAGGCCGCCGACGAGCTGATCGCCGGGCTCGCCGCGAACGGCGTGGTCGGCCAGACGCGCAGCTTCAACTGGCAGTGCCGCAGTGCGGTGATGACGCCGGCGCTGCTGAAGTGACGACGAACCGGCTGGCCGCCAGCCGGCGAGCGTAGCCGGTGTAGCCGATCGCGAGCGACGGCGTGAACGTGAACGCGAAGTCGTCGCCGACCCTGCCGGTGGCGAGCATGCGCCACAGCGCGCGACCGAACCGCGGCCGCGAGCCGCGCAAGAGATCGACCTCGAGGCCGGCGCGGTCGCACATCGCCGTCAGCTCGGCCGGCGTGCGGAACAGCTCGATCACGTGGAGATCCTTCGGCGCGTTCTTGACGAACCACTCGACCCCCTTGATCACGACGAGCTGGGCGGCGCGGGTGCGGTTGAACGTGTGGAAGAAGAACAGCCCGCCGGGCCGCAGCACGCGGCTGGCCTCGGTGACGAGGCGCTCGGGCTCGGTCACGTGCTCGAGCAGATCCATCGCGCAGACGACGTCGAAGCTCGCGTCGGGATAGGTAGGCGCGCAGGCATCGCCGACCTCGTAGCGCGCGGTGCCGGTCGGATCGTGGGCGCGCGCGACTGCGAGGTTCTCGGCGGTGGTGTCGATGCCGGTGACGTGGTGGCCGAGGGCGGCGAGGTGGTTCGCGAGGAAGCCGGCGCCGCAGCCGAGGTCGAGCACGCGGTGCGGTCCGGGGCCGAGCACGCGCACGATCTCGTCGCCGAGCCACGGGTTTCGGTGCCGCGACTCGGCGCGCAGCAGCGCGATCGGTGTGTCCTCGGCGCGGTACCAGCGCTCGCCGAGGTCGGCGTACCAGGTGTTGTCGATGGCTCGCTTGCGGCCGCGCACGACGTTCCAGTAGATCGCCTGGTACGCGAGGAACCCGAGCGTGATCGCGAGCTGCGCCGCGACCAGGGTGCGCTCGCCATGCCACGCGAGCCACGCGAAGGCGGCGAGCACGATCGGATGGAGGGCGAACAGGACCGCGTGCAGCCAGTGCTCGCCGGCCGGGCACAGCTTCGCGTGGACGCCCTCGTCCTTCGTGACGAACAGGGTCGACGCGATCGCGAGCGCGACGTAGCCGGGCAGGGCGGCCGCGGCGTCGGCGGGGACGCAGAGCAGCCAGCCGAGGCAGAGCGCGATCGTCAGCGTGTCGAGCGGGTGGCCGATGCGCTCCCAGCGCGGCAGCTCGCGGCGGCGGTGGAAGTACGCCTCGTCGACGAGCATCGCGAGCGCCTGCAGCGCGAGCGCGACGAGGCACGCCGCGATCATCGTTTCTCCAGCAGCGCCCCGCACACGGTGAGGCCGGGCCCGAACGCGAAGCTCGGGATCAACGTGCCGGCGGGCACCGCCGGATCGGCGAGCATCCGCATCCAGATGTGCGGCAGCGTCGCGGATGACATGTTGCCGTGGTCGTGCAGCACGCCGCGACTCGCGGCGACCTGTCGCTCGTCGAGCTCGAGCACGTCGCGTACACGATCGATGATCTTCGGGCCGCCGGGATGGACGGCGACCACGCTGTGCTTGAGCGCGCCGAGCTCGAGACCGCCGCGCCGCAGCAGCTCGAGCACGAACGGGCGGAGGTCGCGTGCGATCCGATCCGGCACGTCACGCGCGAGCGTCATCTGCATGCCGTGATCGGAGATCTGCCAGCCCATCGACTCGTGAGAGTCCGCGATCAGGACCTCGTAGCCGGCGACGAGCTGCAGGCCGGGCCCGGCGTCGGGGAACATCGAGTAGCGGATCAGGCCGTCGGCGAACAGGCTCTGCACGACGAGCTGCTCGACGCGGTGATCCGCCGGATCGAGATGCAACGAGCACAGCTCGGTGTGCACGACATCGACGCGCCGCGCGCCGATCGCGGCGAACCCCGCCGCCATCCGCACGGCCGGCAGCGCCGCGTAGCAACCCATGTGATACGCGTGGGTGACCCGCGTCTTGGTGCCCCACCCCTTGCGCGCGACCATCCGCTGCGCGCCGCTCGGCGACACGTAACCGGTGCACGTCACGTGGATCAGATCGTCGGGCGGGTCGTGATCGGCGGCGTACGCGTGCGTGAAGTAGTCGTCGACCTGCTCGGCGTACATCGCCATCCGGGTCGCCGTGCCGCGGCCGTGGGGCGCCTCGGCGAACGTGTACAGCTCGTTGTCGGCGAAGCCGGCGCGCTCGACGTCGGGCACCGAGTGGCCGCGCCGGGCGAGCTTGGCCGGCGGCGCCGAGCAGCGCTCGAGGATGCGGGCGAGCTTGTGCTCGAAGCGCTGGCGCTCCCGCGGATCGAGGTGGTGCTGGGTCGCCTCGGCCTCCGCATGAGCCGCCGCGAGCCAGCCCAGGCTGCGTGCTTGATCGATCTCGAACCGAGGCCGCGTCGCGACGAATCCGGCAAGTCGCATGCGGCGCTCGCATACAACTTTCGATCCGCTGCATGGAGCGCGAGCGCCTCGCTTACCCCGGGCGAACCGTGGCAACCAGGCACGGCGTGGCGGGAGCGTGCGGTTAGCCGGCGATCGCGTCGCCGCGGACCGGCCAGGCGCCGACCAGATCATCGCCTGCGCGCTGCGCCTCGCGCGCCTCGAGCTGATCGATGACGTGCGCGATCGCGAGGGCCCGCGCCTGCCAGGTCTCGCCTTGCATGCCCGCCGAACGCGCCCGGCGCGCCTCGAGCCCGCCCTCGCCGAGCGCGCGCTCGATCGCGGCGATCATCTCGTCGCCGGTGCCGGCGAGGTGACACAGATGAGCGTACGGCTGGACCTCCGGCATCGGCGTCGACACCACGGGCAGGCCGGCGGACAGGTACTCGCGGAGCTTGAGCGGGTTGATGAACTTGACGTCATCGTCGATGCGGTACGGGATCAGGCCGACGTCGAAGCCCTTGCAGTACGCCGGCAGCTCGCCGTGCCGCTTCTGGCCGAGCAGGTGGACGTTCGGCAGGCCCTTGAGCGGACCGATGTCGCACAGCTCCTGTCCGATCAGCGCGAACGACCACTCCGGCCGCGCCTTCGCGACGTGCGCGATCAGCTCGTAGTCGAGGAAGTCGCGCAGCGTGCCGAAGAAGCCGATCACCGGCCCGGGCAGCGCGGCGAGGTCCGCCGGGATGGTGAGGCCATCGTCGAGCGCGCGCGCGAACTTGGCGTGGTCCACGCCGTGGGGCGCGAGGAACGTGTGCCGGCAGTGGCGGCTCTTCTTGTCGCGCAATGCGAGGCTGGTCGTGAACGTCGCGTCGACGCGCTCGAGCAGTGCGCGCTCGATCGCGAGCGTGCCCTCGCGATCGAGGCCGGGGAACGTGGCCCACTCGTCGACGCAGTAGTACATCGCGAGCTCCTCGCCGAGCGTGCCGAGGTATGGCGCCGTGTTCGGCAGGAACGTGACCAGATGAAAGCGATCGATGCCGAGCTGCGCGCGCAATCCCTGGATCGTGAAGCGCAGGATCTGGCGGTTGACCCAGCTCGCGGCCGCGCTCTGCGGCAGCGGCAACACGAGCGGCGTCGCGACCCACAGATCATTCTCGACGTGGACCGCGCCTCTGGTGAACTCGCGTAGCTTGCGCCCGATCTTGCCGAGGTCGCGCGCGCTCGTGATGTCCGGGGTGCGGGTGGCGAGCGAGTTCAGCCACAGCACGCGGCGGGTCTTCGCGAGCTCGCGCAGGACGTGGTGATTCGATGTCGGGTCCTCGTGCCAGTCCTTCGAGAACGCGATGATCGGCGTGGCCATGAGATCATCATGGTTCGGTCATCCTCGCAGGCCACCCGCGCACACGTGAGAGGCCCCGGACCCAGAACGCGCGTGGCAGAGGCGCACGCGCGCGCGCAGAAAAACTCGCAGCCGATCACCTCAAGTACGTGAACGTCACGTGCTTGTTCTCCTTCAGCGTGCCGTTCTCGATCGTGATCCGGCGCGTTGCCATGATCGACGCTGCGTCGCGCGGCAACCCGACGAACTTCATCCCGTTCGCGGTCCTGTGCAGACAATCGAGCAGCTTCTCGTCCTCGAGCGTCGTACCCGACGGCTCGACGCCGGTCTCCTCGATCACGACCTTGTCGTCGCGCTTGGTGACGACGTAGTTGAGATACGCGGTGCCGCTCGGCTTGCCGTTCGCCTTCGCGATGCACGCCTTGATGAGCGGCTCGACCGCGGCTGTCTGCGCGTGGAGCTGCGTGGCACCGTACTGCAGGTTGCGATCGCTGAGCACGAGCGGAGGTCGCGCCTCGGCCATCGCGGGCGGCAGCGCGGGCATGCTCGGCGCGGGCTCGCTGTGCACCGCGCGCGGCGCGGCGGGCGCGCTCGGCGGCGGCGGCGTGATCTTGCGAGGGCGCGCGGCCGAGCTCGGCGGCGGGGGCGCCGGCGTCGTGGCCACGGGCGGCGCGACGGTGGGCTCGATCCGGGGCGCGTCGGAGCGGGTCGATTGCCACAGCAGGACGAGGCCGAGCAACAGCACGCCGGCTCCTGCAGAGATCAACAACACCGAGGGACGAGACATGCGCGCACGTACCTTAGCGCACGCGGGCCCCGGCTGCGCTACCTTCTCCGGGCACGTGCGTCCCGAAGAAGTCGAGATCCGCCGGCGCGTGATCGCGTCGATCAAGCGCCACGGCTGGAACTCGACCTCGTTCCAGATCCTCGAGCCCGGGTTTCATTACTGGGTCGATGGTGACGACACGTGCGTGGGCTACGTCGACACCGGGTCCGCGTGGGTCGTCGCCGGCGCGCCGATCGCGCCGCCGGAGCGGCTCGCCGATGTGGTCGCGCGCTTCGTCGCGGCCGCCAAGGCGCAGCACCGCCGGGTGTGCTGCTTTGGCACCGAGACGCGCTTCCAGGATACGGTGGAGTGGCCGGCGCTGCGCATCGGCGATCAGCCGGTGTGGGCGCCCGGCGACTGGCAGGCCGTCGTGCGCGAGAGCAAGAGCCTGCGCGAGCAGCTGCGCCGTGCCCGCGCGAAGGGGGTCGTCGTGCGCGCGCTCGAGGTCGGCGAGCTCGCACCCGGGCACGCCGTGCGCGACCGGCTCGATGCGCTGATCAAGCGGTGGCTCGCGACCAAGCAGATCGCGCCGATGGGCTTCCTCGTCCAGCTCGATCCGTTCTCGTTCCCCGACGAGAAGCGCTACTTCATCGCCGAGCGCGACGGCGCCATCGTCGGGTTCTTGGCCGTGATCCCGATCTACGCACGCGACGGCTGGTTCTTCGAGGACCTGCTGCGCGATCCGACCGCCCCGAACGGTACCGTCGAGCTGCTCGTCGATGCCGGCATGCGCGCCGCCGGCGCGGAGAACGTCAGTCACGTCACGCTCGGGCTCGCGCCGCTCGCCGGCGAGGTGTCGCCGTGGCTGCGCTTCGCGCGCCGCTGGGGCAAGCCGCTCTACGACTTCGAGGGCCTGCGCGCGTTCAAGTCGAAGCTCAAGCCGCGCGCGTGGGATCCGATCTACCTGTCGTACCCGCGCGGCGCGAGCGGGATCCTCGCGGTCGTCGACACGCTGACCGCGTTCGCGCGCGGCGGCCTGCTGCGCTTCGGAATCAAGACGCTCTTGCGCGGGCCGTCGATCGTCGTGCGCGCGCTCGCCGTGCTGCTGGTCGCGTGGACCGTGCTGCTCGCGCTGCCCGCGAGCACGAGTCGGTTCCCGTCGCCGGTGTGGCAGTGGGGCTGGGTCGCGTTCGATGTTGTCCTGGGCGGCGCGCTGTTCGCCCTCGCGCGCCGCTGGCGCCACGGCCTCGCGACCGCGGTGGCGATCGCGGTCACCGCGGATGCGGTCGTGACCGCCGCGGAGGCGCTGATCTACAACGCGCCGCGCGCGCGAGGCATCCTGGACTGGCTCGTGATGGTCATCGCGGTCGGCGCGCCGACGAGCGCGGCCGTGATGCTCTGGCATGCGCGTGCCCATCGCCAGGTGCTCGGCACCCGGGGACGCTCACCGCCGCCGTCCACCTGATCGGCGAGCGAGGCTCACGAGTACGCGGGCAGGTACGTGTCCGGTTCCTCGCCGGGGCTGCCCGACAGGATCCGCAAGGCCGGATAGGAATCGACGAGGAACATCGTCAACTCGCGCATCGCCGCGAACGACCCGGTCAGGACCACCGTCGAGATCAGCTCTCGCTCCGTCTCGAGCCTCGAGATCAGATCGAGCGGCGTCGAGACAAAGGATGTGTTGCGCCGCGGCTGGGCCGGCGGCGTTCGAGTGACGACGAGGGTTCGCTTGAGGTCGTGGTTCTGGATCATTCCGGCTCCCGCGGGATCTCGGCGTGCAACAAGAGAACCACGCGCCGAACCTGGTTTATTTGCGTACGCTCCACGACGGAGCGGCGCGAGCGAGCGCGCCTCGCTTACGTTTTACGGACGAGCTTCGGCGTGCCGGTGCGCACGCCGCGCGCGCCCGCACTGACACGATCGCTCGTTCCTTCGATCCGACAGCTCCGGATGGCACCAGCTGGACCGTGACAGCGAGTAAGCTGCGGCGCGATGACCTCGCGCGTCCAGCTCGACCGTTCCGGCCCCCTCGCGACCCTGTGGCTCGACCGGCCCGACAAGCGCAACGCGCTCGACGGCGCGATGATGAAGGAGCTGTCCGCGGCCCTCGACGAGATCGGCGGCGACCGCGGCGTGCGCGTCGTCGTCCTGCGCGGGCGTGGCCCGGTGTTCTCGAGCGGCATCGACCACTCCCTGCTCCTCGAGGTGTTCGGCGCCACCCAGAAGTCGCCGTTCCTTCACCTCCATCACCAGCTCCAGGACGTGTTTCACCGGATCGGTCGCCTGCACCAGCCGGTGATCGCCGCGCTACACGGCGCGTGCGTCGGCATGGCGCTCGAGCTCGCCCTCGCCGTGGATATCCGGATCGCGACCGAGGACTGCGTGCTCGGCCTGCCCGAGATCGCGTTCGGTCTCGTCCCCGATGTCGGCGGCACCACGCGGCTCGTGCGCGCGGTCGGCGAGCCGCGGGCCCGCGAGCTGATCCTGACCGGGCGCATGCTGCGCGCGCGCACCGCCGAGCGCTATGGCCTCGTCCACGACGTGGTCGCGGGAGACGCGCTCGAGGCCCGGATCGCATCGCGAGTGGAGCAGATCGCGACGCATCCCGAGACCGCGGTCGCGCTCGCGAAGTCGTTGTGCCAGATCTCGGCCGATGCCGACGCGGCGAGCAGCTTCCGGATCGAGGGCATCGTCCAGCAGGCGCTGCTCGGCCAGCCCGATCTGATGACGCGCTTTCCGCAGGCGCTCGCGTTCATCAAGGCGCGCGTCGCCGACGCCGAGTAATTCAGGGTGCGAGCGCGATCGGCGCGGTGCACTCGCCGGCGCCCGCGTGGCCGGCCGCATCGACGAGGACGACGCAGAACACGGTCTCGTCTGCGCCCGGGGCCGCGACGCCGAGCTCGTCGCAGACTGCCGGCAGTGCGCTCGAGGCGGCCGCGCCGACATCGTTGACGAACAGATCGAGCGAGCCGCGGATGGGCGAGCCGATCATGGCCTCGCCCGCGATCGCGGGGATCGGGAGCTCGGTCCGCAACATGTCCCCCCGGCAGTCGTCGATCCGGGCGATGCCCTCGCCGAGGTCACCGTCGCTGTCCTCGTACTCGACGAGGATGCGCAGGTCGTCGGCGAGGTCGTCGGCGGGCGCGAGCTGGTCGGGCGTGAACGAAACGATGTGCACGGTCGGCGCCGGATCGTCGGTGCCACAGGCAGCCGCGCAGAGCAGGAGGGCGAGGGAGTAGCGCATGATCACCTCACTGGATCTGGATCGGGGTGGTGCCGACCTCGAGCGCGACGATGCCGCCCTGGGCCGGGAGGCCGTCGAGGTAGACGGCGAGGATCGTCACGGTCTGGCCGGCCGCCGGCGCGGACGTGATCGCGGCGGTATCCTGATCGCGCAGGCTCAGCGTGGCCGGGATGGTCCACGTGCGCTTGAAGTCGAACACGTCACCCTGCGCCGGCGGCCCGGCCGCGTCGTACGTGGTCGGGCCGACATGAGGATCGTCGGCCGCGGCATCGACCACGATCTGGCGGCCGTCGGCGATCTGCAGGATCAACGCCGCGAACGGGATCGCCGCGTCGGCGGTCTCGAAGTCGCTCACGGTGTGGCGCAGCGTCAGCGTGGTGCCCGCCGTGACGGTCACCGGCCCGGTGCCGTCGAGCCGCGTCCCGCCCGCATCGAAGATGCCGATCTGCGGCCGCTTCGGCGGGTTGTTGAGCAGCGGCGCGGGCTCGGCGCCCGGGGCGCGCAGGGCACCCGCATCGATCCACGCCTCGAGCTCCGCGATCTCGGCCTCGTCGAGCGGATCGGCCCCGAGCGGCATCTGGGTCGCGACGCCGTTACGGTTGCGGAGCTTGTCGATGAACAGGCTGTCCGCCGCGCTGCCCGGATCGACGCGCAGGCGATCCGGCTTCTCGATGCCGGGCCGGTTGACGAGGTACGCGTACGTCAGCGCGGGTGTCGAGAGGTTCGGCTCGAACTGGCCGTTGTGGCACAGGCCGGGCTGGCCCGAGCAGCGCTTCGCGATGATGCGCTCGTGCAGATCATCGAGGCTGCCCGGGGCCGGGGTCTCGTCGATCTGGAGCGGATCGGGGTCGATCGCGGCATCGGGGCCGACCTCGGAGCGCACGTCGTTGCCGCAGGCGGCCGGCGCGAGACCGAGCGCGAGACCGAGCGCGAGGCAGCGCACGAGGTCTCTCACGCCATCACCTCCTGCATCAGGAGTCCGGGGCGTGCCCCCTCGGCGACGAGCGCGTCCTTCATCGCGGCCTCGTGACCGAGCACGCCCATCGCGGTCATGATCGCGTCGATCGTCTCGTAGCGCCCCGAGGTGCGCCCGCTCTGCACGATGCCGGTGGGCGCGATCACCTGGTTCGCGCGGATGTTCGGGCCGAGCGCGAGCATCCACACGTCGCGGTCGCCGTTGTCGCCCTGGCCGTGGTCGATGCCGGAGCGGCCGAGGCTGTCGGGGTTGTTGCCGTTGAAGAACAGGTGGCGGCCGTGCTCGGGCAGGATGATCAGCGTCGTCGTGTCCTTCAGCTCGCTGTCGGCCTGGATGAAGCGCCACAGGTGGTCGACCAGCGCGTCCGCGATCTGCTGGTTGCGCAGGTAGCCGTTGAAGTCGGAGTGGCAGACATCGACGTCGAGCAGCGTGATCGCCATGACCGCGGGCTTGAACTTCTGGAGCACGCGCTCGGCGTGATAGATGGTCTGCGCGTCGGGCGTGCCGTCGATGCCGCCGTCGGTCTTGCGCATGCCGATGCCGAAGCTGTCGGGGAAGAATGACTGGTACGTGCCGTCGGCGTAGATCTCGGCGAGGTGGCTCTGGATCCGCGCGTTGTCGTCATCGGCGAGGTGGACGATCGGATCGGTCGGCGAAAATGGCGCCGAGTTGCCGTCGAGGATCTTCGTCAACCGTGCCGCCGCCGCGTCCTCGGAGGGATTGCTCGGGATCGTCGGCAGCGCACCCGCCGCGACGTCGACCGTGCGCTTGCCGCTGGTCAGGATCGGCACGAACGGCTGCATCGCGCCGGGCGGCTGCAGGTAGACGCCAGCGTAGCGCGGACCATAACCGGGATTGTCGCTCGCGATCAGCGCGCGATAGAAGCCGCCGACCATCGACACGTACCAGGCGTCCGTCGCCGGCGCGTTCGTCGCGCGGCGGTGGAGCTCGAACACCGTCGGCACCGGGAGGTGCGCGTCGGCGCGGTTCTCGAGCCGGTTGTAGAAGCCCGACAGCAGGCAGCCGTGCCCCTGGAGGTGGCCCGGTGGACCATCGGCGTAGCGCAGGTTCGTGACCAGCGTGCCGAGCGTATGCAGCGGCGTCGTGCGCGGCGTCGGCAGCGCGAGCGCGGGTGCGATCGCCGCGTACTCGGGCGCGATCTTCGGCGCGCCGGCACTGCCCGAGCCGTAGCCGGTGACGAGCGGCGTCGTGCCGAACAGGTTCGGCATCGTCGCGCCCTCGGCCATACCGAGCGACTCGCGCAGCCGCAGCCCACCGCCGATGCCGACGATGACGACGCGGTTGCCGCCGGTCGCCGCGGCGGCGCGCCTGACCTTGATCAGCGGTGCGAGGGTCGAGGTCTCGGCCGCGACGCCGAGGCTGCGGAGGAAGTAGCGTCGAGTG
>DAIRFU010000858.1:0-2703 GCA_036794935.1 Kofleriaceae bacterium
TGCTGCTTGAGCGGAGCGCCATCGATCCCCCCGCCGGAGAACCCGTGCTCGCCGCCCTTCCCCGCGACGGCAGTCTTCGCGCCGCCGGCTCCGGGCTTGCTGCCGCCATGTCCGGCGCCCGCCGCATCTTCCTTCGGCTTCGGCGCGGAGCCCTTCGGTCGGCGGCCGCCGCGCTCCTCTTTGTCGGCTTGCCCCGAGGGCTGCGCGGCGGGTTCTCCGCCAAAGTGGCCGCCTGCCGGGCCGCCGTGCGCCGAACGGGTCGTACCGGTGTCGCTCCGCGCGCTCCCCGCGCTGCCTTCGTCACTCCAGGCTCCCATCGAGCCTTCGTTCGCCGGCGGTCCCGCCAGCATCGCACCACCCTCGCCCCCGAGGCGCGCGGCGCCGATGTGAGCCGGCCGACCGTGAAAGTGCAGCCCGCTGTCGAACCGGCCTGCCCAGTTCACATCCCACCGGACGTTGCCG
Organism: Kofleriaceae bacterium; assembly: GCA_036794935.1. Lineage (GTDB taxonomy): Bacteria > Myxococcota_A > Polyangia > Haliangiales > Haliangiaceae > JABFXX01. The sequence continues at coordinate 463 of DAIRFU010000858.1, forward strand.
AGATAGACGATCGTGGAAGCGTCGGTGCCGACCATCGCGACGAGATAGGTCGTGAATGATTCGCTGCCCTCGAGCCGACTCACGTACCAGTGGTCGCTCGTCGACCGTGGCACCTCCCACGTCGGGTTGTCGGCCATGCTCGGCGTCCGCGAGCCGGCGCCGAGCAAGAGCCCGAAGTTGTACCAGGGCGCCGGCGAGCCAAGATCCGTGCGCTGATCCATCCGGCGGCCGCGCGTCGCCACGTACGTGTTCACCACGTTGCCGTCGGCGTCGGTGTAGATCGCGCGTCGTGTCGAGTGGTGCATCGTCTGTACGAAGCCTACGGAGTAGCGCTGGGCCTCCGTAGTCGTCGCGCGGACCTCGGCACGCGCGGCCATGCCGCCCGACTGGACGTGCACCAGCTGCGTGCTGCCGTCGCGAACCGCGCCCGACTCACCACCCGTGCTCGGGTGCGGCCGCCAGTTGCGGATCTCGAAGTTTTCGCGCGCTGCTCGGGCGCCGGTATCATCGCCGTCGTGCGCACCGGCTCTGCTTCGGACACTCCGGTCCGATGACGTCGAGGACGAGGCCTCCTGACGCAGCAGCAGCGTGCCATCGACTCCTGCTGCAGGCGCCTGCGAGACGGCTTCATGCTGTGGCGTGATCCGGTCATGCGCCGGCGATGGTTGACGTATCGGAGACGTCACGACCCGTTCGGCGAGTGCATCGGCCTCGCGCTCGAGTGCATGTCCCGGCCTGCTTACGTCGATGCCCGTACCAGCGGTGCGCGTGCGGCCCTGGTAACCCTGCACCACGTGAGTGAGCTCGTGCACGAGTAGCCGCCGGCCCTGGACAGATGCCGGATCGAATGCGCCGTCCGCGAAGAAGATGTCCTCGCCAACCGTGAATGCCGTCGCACGAACCGCACGAGCCGCGGCGGCTGCGACATCGTCGGTGTGGATGCGTACGCGGTCGAGCGTGACGCCTAGCTCGCGCTCCATGTGCGCTCGCACCGTCGCCGGCAGAGGCTGGCCGTGGCCGCAACGAGCGAGCGCTTCGTCCACCACCGGATCCTCACTCGCAACGTCGCCGGCATCCTGCGCGCGCCGGTACAGCGTCGCGGCACGACGCTCGGACGCACGCCACATCGCGCGACCAGCCGAGCTCTTCGCCTCGTCCGAGCGTGGTGACAGGCGGCCGGCGATCGCCGGATCAGCGGCGGCGAGCGTCGCGCGGCGGAGCTTGCGATCCGAGAGACGCGCCACGACCTGGCGCAGTGCAGAGGCGCGATAGTCGTCGAAGCTCACCGCCTGCGACTGCCAGGGCAGCTTCGCGAACGCGTCGCGTGCGGAGGGCGTCCGTGAAACGAGCGGACGAATGAGGCGGATCGCGTCGTCGACCGCGGTCCGCTTGCCCGGCCAGCCCTGTTCCATGTCGGCCGAGGCACCGGTGAGCTCGTCGAGCAGCCGCTGAAGCTGTGCGCGGTGCTCCTCCTCGCGGCGCGCCTGCGCGCGCGGATCGTGCTCGGGGCCGCGATCGTTATCGACGAGCCGGTTGAGCTCGGTCGCGAAGCGCTTTTCGAGATCGAATCCCATCGTGGACGAGCACCGAGATCAGGGCCCGACCATCTTACGCTGCCGCCGCCGCGACCTTCCTCGGCCCGCGGCGCGAAGTGCGCGAAACTCAGGACTTCCCGCCCATCGTCCCAACCCCTTGAACTCTCTCGAATCCCTCACTCCAGGACGCCGGTTTCCGCGAGCTTGCCGATCTCGCGAAACTCCATCGTGACCGCACGCTCGAGGTGGCTGTGCGACAGCGGCAGCCCCTCCTCGGCGGCGAGGAACGCCGCCCGCAGCGCCGAGTTGCGGATGTAGCCGCCCGAGAGGCGGAACCGCCGGGCAAGCGCGGCCGGATCGATCGAGCCATCCGTCGGCACCTGGGGCGGCAGCTGCGTTCGCCACAGCTGCTCGCGCATCTCCTCGTCGGGAAACGGAAACGTCACGCGATACGTCAGCCGGCGCATGAACGCCGGATCGATCGCGCTGCCGAAGTTCGTGGTCAGGATCGCGATGCCCTCGAAGCTGTCGAGGCGCTGGAGCAGATAGTTGACCTCCATGTTCGCGTAGCGATCGGCGCTCGTCTTGACTTCGGTGCGCTTCGCGAACAGCGTGTCCGCCTCGTCGAACAGCAACATGACCTGGCCGTCCTCGGCGGCGTCGAACAGCGCCCCCAGGTTCTTCTCGGTCTCGCCGAGCCAGCGCG
>DAIRFU010000014.1:0-17877 GCA_036794935.1 Kofleriaceae bacterium
CGGCAGCATCAGGTGGGTCGGGCGCCCGCACAGATCGGTCGCGCCGGAGAGCACGAGCTCGAGCGCCTCTCCCGGCAGCTCGGGACCGAGGAGCCGCGGTCCGAACCGGATCGCGAGCTCGTTCATCCGGTACTACTACCGCAAGACGAGGCGGTCGAGCACGGCCGTGAAGTCGGGCGGCAGCGCCGACGCGAGCGAGACGCGCTCGCCGGTCACCGGGTGCTCGAAGCCGAGCGTGGCGGCGTGCAGCAAGAGGCGCGGCGACGTGATCACCGGCCCGGCGTAGTCGCGGACGTACACGGTCTCGCCGACGAGCGGGTGACCGGACTCGGCGAGGTGGATGCGGATCTGGTGCGTCTTGCCGGTCTCGAGCCGCACCTCGCAGAGCGTGGCGCCGCGCAGCGACTCGCGGATGGTGACGTGGGTGACCGCGCGCTTGCCCTGCTCGATGCGCGTCGTCGAGCCGCGCAGCCGGTCGCCGCGGTCGGCCACGAGGTACGACTCGATGCGGCCGGGCGTGACGGTGCCGTGCGCGACGCACAGGTACATACGCTCCATCGTGTGCGCGCGCAGCTGCGCGGCGAGGCCGAGCTCGGCGCGCTTGGTCTTGGCAAACGCGAGCAGCCTGGACGTCGCGCGATCGATCCGGTGCACGACGTGGAGCGGCACGCTCGTCGCAGGCTTGCCCATGCGCCGCCACGCCCCGCGCACGAGGTCCATCGCGGTGCCGATCTCGCGCTCCTCGTACGGCACGCTCGAGATGCCGGCCGGCTTGTCGATGACGACCACGTGCGCGTCGTCGTAGACGAGCACGCCTTCGCGCTCGGGATCGTGCGGCCGTGGCGCAGCCATCTCGAGCCGGACCTGCTGGCCGGGCGCGAGCCGGTGGTCGACCTCGGTCACGCGCTCGCCATCGACGAACACCTTGCCGCTCGTGACGTGGCGTTTGGCGACCGACCAGGCGACGTTCGCCTTCGCCTTGACGAAGGCGGCGACGGTCTGGCCGGCCTGGTCGACGGTCCAGGCACTCACGTGGGCAGCGGGTCTACCGCGAACGCCGGCGCGTGTGCGGGTGGTTGGTCTCCCCGCTGTCGATCTGGTCGAGGACGTCCTGGATCAGGTCGTCGTCGAACTCGGTGGTCTGGGAGCGCCGCGCCACCTCGGCGAGCAGGCCGGTGGTCAGCGGATCGTCGATCGTGGGCGCCCGGCCGACGTTCACCGCCGGGGCGTCCGGCTGGGCGTCCTCGTCGGCGACAGCGCTCCTGGCCAGGGCCGCCAGCTGCGCCGGGTCGAGCTCACGCGTCGTGCGTTTGTCTTCGCGCTTACCCATCGCAATGAGGGTAATGCATGCGCACATGTCGATGGAACAGCAAAGTGCGCCTCGCTGTGCGGCACATGGCTACATCCACCGCGGGAGCGCGCTCGTGATACAGACGACGCATGGAGCGAGATCTGTTCTCCGAAGAGCACGAGAGCTTCCGCAAGGCGTTTCGCCAGTTCGCCGAGCGCGAGATCGTCCCGAACCAGGCGCGCTGGCGCGACCAGGGCCAGGTCGATCGCGACGTGTGGCGCAAGGCCGGCGCGCAGGGCTTTCTGTGCACGTGGATGGACGAGAAGTACGGCGGCCCCGGCGGCGACTTCCTCTACGCGACGGTGATCATGGAGGAGCTCGCGCGCGTCTACGAGAGCGGCTTCGCGATGGGCCTGCACTCCGACATCATCGTCCCGTACATCTACTCGTTCGGCAGCGAGGAGCAGAAGCAGAAGTGGCTCCCCGGCTGCGCCTCGGGCGAGCTGGTCACCGCGCTCGGCATGACCGAGCCGGGCACCGGATCGGACCTCGCCGCACTCGCGACCACCGCCGTCAAGGACGGCACCGACTACGTGATCAACGGCAGCAAGACGTTCATCTCGAACGGTCAGCTCTGCGATCTCGTGATCGTCGCGGCGAAGACCGATCCGGATCCGGCGAACGCGCACCGCGGCATCTCGCTGTTCGTCGTCGAGGCGAACCGCAAGGGCTTCATGAAGGGCAAGCGCCTCCACAAGATGGGCATGGCGTCGCAGGACACGAGCGAGCTGTTCTTCGAGGACTGCCGGGTGCCGGCGGCGAACCTGCTCGGCGCCCTGGGCGGCGGCTTCATGATGATGATGCAGAAGCTCCAGCAGGAGCGGCTGTGCGTCGCGATCGGCGCGGTGTCCGGCGCCGAGCAGGTGCTCGCCGACACGATCGAGTACACGAAGGAGCGCAAGGCGTTCGGCAAGCCGATCAGCAAGTTCCAGAACACGCAGTTCAAGCTCGTCGAGAGCCTCGCCAAGGTCGAGGTCGGCCGCGCCTACATCGACAAGGTCGTCGCCGGCCACGTCGCCGGCAAGCAGCTCGTCAAGGAGTGCTCGATCGCGAAGTTCTGGACCACGGACATGGCGCAGGAGGTGATCGACACCTGCCTGCAGTTCTTCGGCGGCTACGGCTACATGCTCGAGTACCCGGTGACCCGCGCGTTCATGGACGCCCGCGTGCAGCGCATCTACGCCGGCACCAACGAGATCATGAAGGTGATCGTCGCGAAGCAGCTCGGGCTGTAGCGCCTCAGAAGCGCGGCAGCTCGGCGATGCTCTGCGCGAACAGGTGCGGCGGCTTGCCGGGCGCGCGCACGACGGTGAGGTCTTCGTCGTGGCTGCCGGCGCTGAGCCGGGCGACGCCGCCATCCTCGATCCACTTGATCATGTCGGCGACGTTGGTGTCACCCATCGACTGGCGCCAGCGCAACATGATGATGTGCTCCGGGCCGGTGCCTTCGCCATCGAAGCGCACGTGTGTGATGTAGACCATGACGCATGCTCGCAGTGGGGACTGACATCGAAGCAACGCGCGGACCGGCGGCCCCATTCCTCACCGGGGTGGAGCAACCGTTTGGATCGGCTCGGAGTCGCATGGCCACGTGCATGTGCTGGAGACACGATGGCTCTGGACCGGGGGCTGCATCGTCGCGCTCGCGGGCGCCGCGGCAGCACAGCGCGCCGAGATCACCATCCAGGGCCACGTCGTCGACGAGGCCGGCGAGCCGATCATTGGCGCGTCGGTCCTGTTCGGCGACGGCGCCGCGGTGACGGACGCTAGCGGCGCGTTCAGCGTGACCGGCCGCGGCACGCTGACCGTGATCGCGGATGGCTACACGACGGTCGCGGTGGCGGCGAAGCGCGGCATGGTCGTCAGGCTCGCGCAGGCCAGCGGAGAGGTGATCGAGGTCGTCGGCAAGGCACCCGAGGAGACCAAGCCCCTCGAGTATGCGATGTCGGCGAAGGATATCGCGACCACGCCAGGTGCCATGAACGACGCGCTCCGCGCGATCACGATCTTGCCCGCGGCGGCGCGTATCCCGTTCGCGTTCGGTGGCGTCGTGCTGCGCGGGATGTCGCCCCGCGACTCGAGCGTATTCATCGACGGAGTCGAGATCCCGCTCGCGTTTCACTTCGGCGGCATCACGGGCGTGTTCCCGACGCAGGCGCTCGACAGCATGCGCGTCGTGCCGAGTGGCTTCGACGTGTCGCTGGGGCGTACCCAGGGCGGCGTCATCGAGCTGACCACGCGCAGGCCGCGCGGCGATGCGTATCGTATCGGCGGCGAGGTCAGCCTGCTGCATTCGCTCGTCAGCGCCGAGGGGCCGGTGCCGCTGGGCGGTGCGGCGCTCTTGACGCTGCGGCGGTCGTACTTCGATGCGCTCGCGCGGCCGTTCATCGATCGCAACGATCCGCTGCCGAGCTACACCGACGGCCAGCTACGGGCGGTGTGGGGCGAGCCCGGCAAGCGCGGCCAGCTCGCGACGTACCTGTTCGGCTCGCTCGACCGGATCGCGAACTCCGACGACGCGGCCGCGCCGAACGACCCCGATGCCGGCGGTCACGTGGCGGCAAACCTCGGCTTCGTGCGTGCGGGCGCGAGCTACAAGCGCAAGCGCGGCCGGTCCCTGTACACCATCGCGCCGATGATCGGTACGAACGTCCTGACGCTCTACACGAAGGATTACCAGGATCGGTCGACGCAACCCGACATCCTCGATGTCAGCCGTCGCTGGTACGTGTTCGGCGGCCGCGGCGAGTGGCTGCGCGATGACGCGCGTGGATTCTTGCGTGCCGGCGTCGACGTGAGCGGCGGGTATCTGGGCCGCGTCGCGCAGTACGACCAGGACGATGTCGGCGAGGATCTCCCGTTGCCGCGCAACACGGTGCTGTGGTCCGGGGCCGCGGTGTTCGTCGAGGCGCGCCGGCACTGGTACGGCGACCGGCTCTCGGTGCGGCCGGGACTTCGCCTGGAGCGGTTTGGTCTCGGCGAGCAGTGGGCGCTCGATCCGCGCATCAACGCGCATGCCACGTTGACGTCGACCGCGACGTTGCGCGCCTCGCTGGGGCGCTTCCATCAGCCGCCATCGCCGGCGCACTTCGACGAGTTTGCCGACAATCTCGGCGCGAAGAGCTCGTACGTCGATCAGGCGACGCTCACCGTCGAGATCACGCCCGACGACGCACTCGTCACGTCGATCACCGCGTTCGCGCACGAGGGCAAAAAGACGCTCGTCGACGTCGAGGACAAGAACATCCGGCCGACCGGAATCGATCTCGATCTCGTCTTTCGCGAGCTCCTCGAGGAGCAGCTCGGGCTGTACGCGTACCAGGCCAACGTCGGGCGCCAGCGCAGCTACGGCCTCGAGACAGCCGTGCGCTACGACACGCCGACATACCGCATGCTCGCGAACTTCTCGTGGTCTCGCGCGAAGCGGCGCTACGAGAAGGGTGGCTGGCAGCCCTACGGTCTCGATCAACCGCTGCGCCTGAACCTGTTGTTCGCCACCACCGCGTATCGCTGGAACTTCGGCTCGCGCCTGACGGTGGTGTCGGGCAACCCGATGAACATCGTCCCGGCTGGCTCGCGCTGGAACCCGGATGCACAGGAGACGCCGGAGCCCCCGAGCGTGCTGCAGCGCCTGCCGACATTCTGGCAGCTCGACGTTCGCGTCGACCGCACCTGGAAGACGTCATGGGGCCACGCGACGCTGTTCTTCGATTTCCAGAACGTCACCAACCACCGCAACGTGGAGTACCGTGACAGCTACCCCGACCAGAACAACGTCTACCGGTATGAAGATGTTCGCGGCCTTCCGATCATTCCATACATCGGTGTCGAGCTCACCGCACGCTGATCGGCTCGCGTGCGCCGCGCTCGCGTGTGTCGCGTTCGGGGGCTGCATGACGATCTATCCGGACCCCGAGCTTCCGGACATCGCGGTCGAGTGGTTCACCGAAGACTGTCGCGGCGCGACCGGCGAGGTCTCGTTGTCGCTGGTCGGGATCGATGACCCCGCGTTTCACGCCGACCTCGGCGCGCCGTGTAGCGACACCGGGGCGGTGTTCGCGGACCTGCCACGGGAGCGGTACCGTCTCGAGGGCACGCTGCACCTCGCCTCGGGCGAGGAGATCCGCAGCGACCAGACCGAGCTCGACCTGCGCAACGGCCTCGACGAACGTACGCAGCTCTACTTCGGCGGCTTCAGCAACGTGCGCATCGCATGGACCTTCGACATGGGCGCGAGCTGCGGGTCACTCGCCGCGGATACCGTGGTGCTCGAGCTCTCGTCGACCATGCTCCCCGAGCCCATCCTCGTGCAGACGTTCTGCGAGCTATCGCCGTTCTTCACGTCGGTGCCCGACGGTCTCTACACCGTGGTCGCGCGCGCGGTCTCCACCATGACCACGGTCGCGGTCTCACCGGCATCGGCGGAGCTCGCCGTCTCGCAGGACTCGTTCACCGATTTCGGCACGCTCGTCCTTCGCCCGTGCGGCTCGAGCTGCCCGTGATTCGCTCGCGCTTGTCGAGGGCGCACAATTCGGCGGCCTCCGTCTCCACCTTCGAGTAGGCTTGCCGGCGTGAGGACGGCGGTCATCGACATCGGCACGAACACGCTCTTGCTTCTGATCGTCGACGAGCAGCTCCGGCGCGTCGTCGACCTGTGCCGGTTCGGCCGGCTCGGCAAGGGTCTCGACGCGAGCGGCCGGCTCGATGCCGGCGCGATCGCGACGAGCCTCGACATCTGCCGCGAGTACCGCGCGGTGATGACCGAGCACGGCATCACCGCGCCGCACGTGGTCGGCACCCAGGCGCTGCGCGAGGCCGCGAACGCGGGCGACTTCGTCGGCCCGGCAGAAGCGATCCTCGGCGCGTCGATCGAGATCATCGCGGGTCCGCGCGAGGCCCAGCTCGCGTACCTGTCGGTCGCGCGCACGTTCCCGGAGCTGGCCGGCACGAGCTTCGTCGTCGTCGACGTCGGCGGGGGCTCGACCGAGCTCATCACGGCCGGTCCGGCCGGCGTCGTGGCGGCGGTCTCGATCCCGATCGGTGCGGTGCGGCTGACCGAGCGGCACCTGACCTCCGATCCGCCCGCGATCGGCGAGGCGCCCCGGCTCGACGACGACATCGACAACCAGCTCGCGCGGATCGAGCTCCCGGCCGGCGTACCGGTCGTCGGTACCGCCGGCACCGCGACGACCATGGCCGCGTTCGCGCTCGGCCTCACGGCCTACGATCCCGACAAGGTCACCGGCCACCGGCTGAGCCCCGAGGAGATCGATCAGCTCCGCCAGCGGCTGTTCGCGACGACCACCGCGGAGCGCCGCGAGATGCCGGGCATCGAGCCGCAGCGCGCCGACGTCATCGCGGCGGGCGTCGCCATCTATCACCGCGTGATGCGCCGCATGGGTGCGCCGGTGCTGATCACGTGCGACCGGGGCATCCGCTGGGGCCTCGTCTACGAGCTCCAGCACTGACGTTCGGCCGCCACGGCGGCGAAAAACGTGTCTAGGATGCCGGCCGTGCGCCGCATCCTCGTAGCCCTGGGCATCGCCGTGGTGGTCGTCGTCGGAATCGTGTACTGGCTGCGCCGAGGCGACGGCGATCGCGCCCGGCCCGCCGCGGCGAACGCTCAGACGGCGAGCCACGGTGCGCACGCGCGGGGGCCGCGCGAACCCGCCAGGCCGGCGACGGTCTCGGGCCGCGTCACGCGCAAGGCGGACGGCAGCGGCGTCCCCGGCGCCGTCGTCTCGCTGGCCTGGGCCGAGCTCGGCGCCGACCTCGCGAGCGCGAAGAAGCCGACCGTGATCGTCACCAGCGACGCGAACGGTGCGTGGAAGACCGCGGATCTGCCGCCCGGCGATTATGTGATCGCGGCGACCGCGGCAGGTCTCCTGCCGTCGGCGCACGACAAGCTGACGCTCGTCTCCGGCGAGCAGCGCACCGGCATCGACTTCGCGCTCGAGGTCGGCGGCACGCTCGTGCGCGGCACGGTCACCGACGTCGGTGGCGGCCCGATCGAGCGCGCGCGCGTGGCGGCGAAGCGGCGCGACTGGTCACTCGCGCCCGGCGCGGAGCTGGTCGCGCTGACCGCCGCCGACGGCACGTACCAGCTCATGCTTCCCGACGCGGCGTACCGGCTGACGGCGGCGCACGACGACTACACGAGCGCGAACGAGCCCGCCGTCGTCGCCGGCACGCCGCTCACGATCGACTTCACGCTGATCCCGGGCGGCATCGTCAGCGGCCAGGTCGTCGCGCGCGACAGCGGCAAGCCGGTCGGCGGCGCGCTCGTGTCGGTCGACGGCGGTAGCCGGTTTTCGGGGCAGGGCGATCAGTCGGTGGTCGCGGATGCCGACGGACGGTTCACGGTGCGCGGCCTGGCGTCGGGCCGGATGTCGATCGAGGCGCGCGGCCGTGGCTACGCGTCGGCCCGGCCCACCACCGTCGAGCTCGGCATCGGCGACGAGGTCGACGGCATCCAGGTCCTCGTCGACGGTGCGTTCTCGATCCGCGGCCGCGTCGTCGAGAAGGGCACGAAGAACGGTATCGCGGGCGCGCGCATCGGCGCGTTCTCGATGGGCAAGGGCCAGCAGGCCGAGGCACTCGATCCATCGGACGAGGACGGCGCGTTCGAGATCGCCGGCATGCAGCCGGGCAGCTACATGCTGTACGCGGGCGCCGAGGGCACGATGCTCGAGATCGGCCACAACGTCGAGATCGTCGACCACGACGTCGAGGACGTGATTCTCGAGCTCGGCCGCGGCATCACGATCAGCGGCCGGGTCGTTCCGGCCGCCGTGACGACGGTCAGCCTCGAGCTCGAGACCGAGGTCGGACTCGGCAACATGTTCGACATGGTGAAGGCATCGATGTGCCGGACCGAGAGCGACGCGACCGGCGCGTTCACGTTGAAGAACGCACCACCCGGCAAGTTCCGCATCTCCGCGGTGGCCAAGGACGGCCGCACCGGCAAGCTGCCGATCGCGATCACGGATGTCGATCAGTCGGGCCTCGTCGTCCAGCTCACGCCACGGGCATCGGTCGCCGGTCACGTCATCGACACGAACGGCAAGCCCGTGGCGGGGATCAACGTCGACGCGGTTGCCGACGAGGAGGGCGGCCCGGTGCGGATCTCGATGCCCGGCATGGGGCGGGACACCAAGACCGGCCCCGACGGCGCCTTCGAGATCGTCGGCCTCGACGCCGGCACGTACGTGGTCCGCGCGCGCCTTCCCGGCGAGTACGACTTCATGTTCCGCAAGGACAAGGACAAGGATGCGGACAAGGCCAAGGCGAAGGACCGCACCAGCGTGGAGCTGGCCGACGGCGCGAAGCGCACCGGGGTGACGCTCACGGTCGAGGCGCGCGACGGCGTGATCCGCGGCCAGGTGATGGGCGCCGATCACCGGCCCGCCGCCGACGCGTGGGTCACCGCTCGCCGCGACCGCGACGAGGCCAGCGCCATCCCCGCGGAGGTCGCGGCTCGGTTGCCGATGTTTCCCGGCTCCAAGCCGGTACTGACGAACGCCGACGGCCAGTTCGTGATCACGAAGCTGCGCACCGGCTCGTACTCGCTCGTCGCCGAGGGCCCGCGTGGCGCGTCGCGCGGCGAGAAGGCGGGTGTGAAGGTCGGCGACTCGACGACCATCCAGCTCGCGTCGCTTGGCACGCTCGCGCTCGCGGTGACCCAGGCAGGCAAGCCGGTGCGCGAGTACGACGTGACGTGCCTCGGCCCGGCCGGCGAGATCTCGCGTCGCGCCGTCTCCGCCGACGGGACCTACTCGCTCGATCACCTCGCGCCCGGCGACTACACCTGCCACGTACGCGCCGATGCCGGCACGGCCGAGGGCAAGGTCAGCGTGCCGCCCGGCGAGGCGAAGCTGGCGCTGACGCTCGCGCCGTGGGGCTCGCTGACCGGGACCGTCGTCAGCGTGCTGACCGGCAAGCCGGTGCCCGGGCTCGCGGCCGTCGCGAACAGCGAGGATGGTGCGGGCGAATTTGTCGATGCGATCATGGGCCGCGGCCCGAAGACCGACGCGGCGGGCCGGTTCGTCATCGAGCACGTGCCTGCGGGCAAGGGCCGGGTGATGCTCGTCGCGCCCCAGAGCGCGATGTCGAGCATCGAGTCGCGCGAGTACACCGCGCGCGCGGGCGAGCGCGTCGATCTCGGAAGGATCGAGATCGTGCCACCGCGCTCCGGCGACGCCGGGACGTTCGGACTCGTGACCGAGCTCGACGGCGACGCCCTGAAGGTGACGAACGTCAAGGAGGGCGGGCCCGCCGCCGGCGCCGGCGTGCAGGTCGGCGACCGCATCACCGAGCTCGAGGGCAAGCCGGTCAAGGCGCTGACGCCGATGCTCGCGCAGAAGCTGATCTCGTCGGGCGCGATCGGCATCGGTCAGACGGTGACGCTGACGCTCGAGCGCGGCGCCCAGGTCACGCTGACCTCGATCAAGTGGTGAGCGGGTGCAGCACCGGCGCGAGGTGATAGAGCATCAAGTAGACGAGCACGCCGGTCGCCGAGACGTACGCCCAGATCGGCCACGTGTACTTGACGAGCCGCTTGTGCGCCGGGAAGTCACCGCGAAGCGCCCGGCGTAGCGCACCGATCACGAGAGGCAGCAGCACCATGGCGAGCACCATGTGCGAGAACAAGATGACGAGGTAGAGCGTCTTGTCCCAGCCGGCACCCGGGTACTTGTGTGCGCCGGTCGTCGCGTAGCGGATCAGATACGAGACCAGGAACACGGACGACGCGGCGAACGCGCTCAACATGCGGCGCTTGTGGAGCGCCACGTCGCCGCGCGCGATCGCGACGCGCCCGAGCACGAGGAACGCGAAGCTCGTCAGGTTGAGCGCGGCGTTGAGTGCCGGGTGAACCTGCTCGACGGTCATGTCACGCCTGGCCGCTGGCGACCATCACGGCGAACAGGATCGGCAGGTAGACCAGCGACGTGAGGAACACGTTGCGTGCCCAGTGCGCGACCTCGCCGGCCGCGGCCTTGTCGGTCTCGACCTTGCGCCGCGGCGGCGTGAAGGCCTGGACGAGCACCATCGCGCCGAGCGCGATCGCGGTGATCAGGTACGCCAGGCCGGTGACGCCGAGGTACGCGGGCGCGAAGCTGATCGCGACCTGCACGATGAGGAACGCGAGGATCTCCCGCCGCGCACTCGCGACGCCGTGCGTGTTCGGCAGCGTCTTCATGCCGGCGGCCTCGTACTCGCGCTGGCGATAGATGCCGATCGCGTGGGTGTGCGGGACCTGCCAGATGAACAGCACGCCGAAGACGGCGAGGCCGGCCAGATCGATGCGGCCGGTCGCCGCGGTCCAGCCCATCAGTGCGGGCATCGCGCCGGGCACCGCGCCGAGCCACACGGCCCAGTGCGAGCGCTGCTTCATCGGCGTGTACGCGCCGACGTAGAGGATCAACGCGAGCAGGCCGAGCGCGGCCGGCACGAGGCCGGTGACGGCGAGCACGGGCAGTGCGAGGACGCCCTGGAGCGCGCCGAACGTCAGCGCGGTCGTCGGCAGCAGGCGTTGCCCGGGGAGCGGCCGGTTCTTGGTGCGCGCCATCAGGCAGTCGATGTCGCGCTCGAGCCACATGTTGAGTGCGTTCGCAGAGCCGACGATCAAGCCCGTCCCGGCGAGGAGCCAGAGCGCGGTGGCGACGTTCGCGGTACCGGGCGCGAGGCTCATCGCGCCGGCCGCGGTGAGCAGCGCCATCACCATGATGCGCGGCTTGACCAGCGCGACCAGATCGAAGGTCTTGGCGGTGAGCACCCTCGTGGTCATGCGACCTCCCGCTGGAGGCGATCGGGCGCGATGGCGACCGCGGTCTGCCGGCGGCGGGTCATCAGCAGCGCCGACATCCACAGCGCCCACAGGCTGACCGCGCCGGCGAAGTGGCCGACCGCGACCGGAACGGAGCGAAGCGTGAGCACGGTGTAGATGCCGAGCGCGATCTGGGTGGCGACGAGCAGCGGCGCGATCATCGCGAGCGTACGCAGCTGCGGCCACGCCTTCGCGCGGCGGTAGACCACGACCGCCGCCGCGGTGGTGACGAGCGCGACGACGACGCCGAACCCGCGGTGGATCATGTGCAGGTGCTGGACGCCGGCAGCGGGCCACCACTCGCCGGACATCGTGCACGATGGCATGCCGAGGCAGACCATCGCCGCGCCGAGGTGGCGGACCAGCGCGCCGAGCAGGAGCTGGACGAACACCGCGCTGCACGCGATCCAGATCCAGGTCCGCGCGGGACCGAGCTGCGCACGCAGCTTCTCGTGCCGCTCGAGCTCGAGCGCGCTCGGCGCCGGGCGGGTGCGGAACGCGGTGTAGATCAGCGTCGCGAAGTAGCTCATGCCGAGCAGCAGGTGTGCCGTCGACACGAACCACGGGAGCTTGTACTTGACCGTGATCGCGCCGAGAGCGCCCTGGAGGATGACCATCCCGAGCAGGAGCCAGGCCAGCCGCTTGAGCGAGGTGCGGCGGAGCAACAGGACCGTGAGCGCGATCTGGAGCAGGCCGACGCTCATCGCGGCGAGCCGGTGACCGTGCTCGTAGAGCACACCGCCCACCATGGGTGGGAACAGCTGCCCGTGACACACGAGCGTCGGCTCCGGACACGCCAGGCTCGAACCCGTGGGATTCACGGTACCTCCGATCACGAGGAGGATGGCCGTCGCGCCCGCCGCCAGCTTGGCGAATCGATGCTCGAGCATGGACTACGCGGTGGGTACCACATCTGATGCCGATCCCACGAGCCCGCGCGCGCAATGCGGCAACATGCCGCCCATAAGCTGGCTCCCAGCGAATTCAGCACGTTATGATTCCCCCGCGCGGATGGACGACTCGTGGGATGAAACCACTTCGATCGGCACGCTCCGGTCGGACGATCTCGCCACGGCCGGCCAGGTCTTCCGCTACAACCGCTACCTCTACCGGACCAGCGGCACCCACCTGGCCAACGGCGGGATGGGCACGGTCTACGCGCTGGACCGGCGCGACGACGAGACCGGCGCGGTCGAGCCGGTCGTCGGCAAGGTGTTTCACTCGAACTACCTCTACCAGCTGCGCACCGACGAGGTGACCCGGCGCGACCACCACCACAACCTCGCGGCGATGGCCCGGATTGCCGCGATCGAGCACCCGAACATCCTGCCGACCTACGTCTCGGCGCCGATCGCGGACAACTACCTGTTCGTCACGCCGCGGATGGGCATGACGCTGCTCGAGGCGATCGGCAAGCACGGCCTGACGCCGCGCTCGCGCACGAAGCTGCTGCTGCAGGCGCTCGAGGGGCTGTCGACCCTGCACGCGGCACGGCTCGTCCACCGCGACTTCACGCTGCGCAACATCCTCGTCGACGCCGGTGCGAACGTCGCCTACCTGTTCGACTTCGATCTCGCGATGTCACTCGACGACGTCGGCCACCAGACCTATCGCAACTACTACAAGGGCCGCATCTTCGGCTCGCCCGGCTGGTCGGTCGCGCCCGAGACGATCGATCAGGGGCTGATGGACACGAACATCGCGGCGTCGCTCGACGTCTACGCGATCGGCGCGGCGCTGCACGGCCTGTTCACCGAGCAGCTGGTCTACGGAACGGCCGACGATATGTGGGCGCTCCTGATCCGGATCGCCGAGGGCGTCGTCGTCGGTGGCCGCAGCAAGGTCCACTATCCGGACAACGTTCCGACCGTGCTCCGCGGCCTGATCGAGGGCTGCCTCGAGCGCGATCCGGCCCTGCGGTTCGCGTCGGTGCAGGCGGTGATCGGCGAGCTACGCGGCCTGCTTCGCGAGCTGCCGGACGAGACGCGGCGCGAGTCGAAGCAGCGGCTGAAGCCGTCGGCCGACGAGGACAAGGCGCGCGCGGTCTCGGCGGTGATGGCGAGCACGCCGGACCCGACGATCACCGAGGACGTGATCCGCGCCGCCGAGATGGCGATCTGGGACTGGAGCTACTCGGTCGAGCGCGCGCTCGGCCGCGTGCGCGGTCACCCGATCTTCCTCGCGCAGCCGCGCCACGACCTCGTCACGTCCGGTCAGTTCCCCGACGCGAACACGTTTCCCAAGCTCGTCACCGTGATCGATCTGACGAAGGTCGCCGACCCGCGTGGCTTCGTCGAGAGCTGGCAACGCTACTTCTGGCCGATCCTGAAGCAAGTGCGCCAGGGGCTGCTGACGTCGCTGCACAAGGTGATCTACGACGCGCAGTCGAGCTCGCTGCTGCTGTTCAGCGAGTACGTCGACGACCCGGCCTTCGGTGTCCGGATCAACGACACGGACATCCACATCGACGGCGGGCTCGCACTCGGCTTCCTCGTCATCCGCCAGGTCGCCGCGCTCCACGAGCACGGCATGGCGCACAACAACATCTCGCCGGGTGCGCTCCTGTTCAAGGGCGTCGCCGCGACCCGCACGGTCGTGCCCGCGATGATCGGGCTCGTCGAGCCGGCGATGGGGGCCGAGGCGATGGCCGGCGACTGCCGCCAGCTCGCGGCGATGATCCTGCAGTGGCTGCGGCCGAACCGGATCGCGGCGCTGCACGTTCGCGTCAAGCCGATGTTCGAGGCGCTGCGCGGCAAGCTCAGCGCGTGGGCGTTCGACAAGATGCAACCGCCGCCACCGATCGACCAGCTGCTCGCGCTCGTGTCCGACGCGCTCGCGCTCGTCGACTTCAACTTCTCGGTGCTGCGCGACTCGGGCGGCGACCTCCAGGAGTACGCGCTGCTGCTGATCAGCCTGCGCCTGTTCCACGTCCTGTGGCCGGAGCCCGCCGTCGAGCCCGTCCGGCCGTCGCTGCCCCAGGTGAAGAGATAGCCGAGGGCGTTAGATCGCGGGCGGCCCCGGCGCGTTGAACGATAGCCATGAGCTACCGCAACGACCTGCAAGCCCTCGCCGCCCGGCACGACGCGCTGGCCACCGAGGTCGCCACGAAGACCCGGGAGCTCGACGCGGCGCGCCAGCTACTCGACGACGCCGAGCGGCGTGCGCGGCTGCCGGTGCTCCCGAACCTCCGGGTCGCGTCGCCGTGCCGGGCCGACTGGAGCGAGATGACCGGCGACGACCGGGTGCGCGCGTGCGGGTCATGTAACAAGAATGTCTACAACCTCTCCGAGATGACGCGTGACGAGGCCGAGGCGCTGATCCTCGAGAAGGAGGGCCGGCTGTGCGTGCGCTACTTCCAGCGCAAGGACGGCACGATCTTGCTCAAGGACTGCACGGTCGGCGTGGCGCAGAAGCGCAAGCGCCGGCTGTTCGCGGCGGGGGCGGCGGCCGTGCTCGCGGGCGGTGGGTTCGCGGCCTACGAGCTGACCCGGCCGGAGCCGTTGCAGAAGCAACAGCAGGTCGAGCCGCTGATGGGCGAGGCGACGATGGAGCCGCCCGTGGTGGAGCTGCGCCGCGAGTCCATCGAGTTGCCCAACCCACCCGAGCACATCGAGGTACTCGGCGGTGCCATCGCCGAGCCGGCGCGCGGCGAGTGGTCCGAGATCAAGGGCGACGTCATCGTCGAGCCCCCGATCGACGCGCTGAAGTAGTCACTCGTCGACGAGCTGCGTCGGATCCTCGGGCCACGCGTGGCGGGGATAGCGCCGCATGAGCTGCTTGCGCAGCGCGGGGTAGTGCTTGATCCAGAAGCCGGGCAGGTCGGTCGTGACCTGGACCGGTCGCTGGTTCGGCGCGAGCAGGTGGAGCACGAGCGGCACGCGGCCGTCGCCGACGCTCGGTGCGCGCGCGAGGCCGAAGAAGTCCTGCATGCGCGACGCCAGCCAGGGCGGTTGCTCGAGCTCGTAGTGAATCGGCACGCGGCGGCGGCGGGGCAGGGCGAGGTGTGTCGGCGCGAGCCGCTCGACGAGCGCACGCTTGTCGGCGAGTGATGCGTCGAGCAGGCCGAGCAGGCCCATCCTGCGCAGCTCGTCGAACGAGATCGCGCCCTCGCACGCGTGGGCGATCACCTGCGCGAGCGCCTCGTCGGTGGGCGCGACGAGGCCGGAGTCCGGAGCCAGCCGGGCGACGAACGCGACCCGCGCCCGCCACTGGGCGAGCGCGTCGCGATCGACGAACCGCTCGATGCCGGCGGCGATCGCCTGCTTCGCGAGCAGCTCGGCGGCCCGCGCGCCGGCGCGGCGGGCTCCCTCGACATCGCGCTGCTCGTCGATCGGCAGCCCATCGTAGGTCATCTGCGCGACGCGTTCGACGCGCTCCTTGCTCGCGTTCCACACCAGCTCGTCGACCTCGGCGATCCGGTCGAGGTAGAGGTCGAGCAGCCACGACGCCTCGATGCCGGAGGCACGGCGGATCTGCACGCGCGACGCCTGGCCGCGCCCGCCGGTCTCGCCGACGTCGACCGCGACCACCAGCTCGGGCTCGATCACCGCCGAGCTCGCCGCGAGCGTGCCGCTGCCGCCACCGGCGAACACGATCTCGGCACTCTTCGGCGCGCGCCGCTTGCCGACCCGATCCGGATACGCGGTGAGGATCGCGATCATCAGCTCTCGATCGACCCCTTCGTCGCTGACCGGCGGGCGCGTCCGCGTGTCGGCGTTCCGCTCGAGCTGCTTCGCGGCGCGGTCCACCGCGTGCGCGGTCCCGATGTCGAGGCCGTCGCGGCGCAGCCGGTCGGGGCGCAGCCCGTGCGAGCGCGCGTCGAGCAGCGCGTCGAGATCGTCGATCAGATCCGAGGGCGACGACAGTCTGGCCTGGGCGCCCCGACCGCGCCGCTCGAGCCGGAGCTCGCGCGCACCGAGCAGGCCGCCGATCACGCACGCCTCGCGCGCGACGCCTCGGCTCTCGGCCTCGCACAGCATGCGGCCGACGCGCGGGTGGACCGGGAACCGCAGCATGCGGCGGCCGAGCTCGGTGATGCGTCCAGCCGTCACGGCGCCGAGCCGGACGAGCAGCTCCTCCCCCGTGCTCGCCGCGGCGGCCGGCGGTGCCTCGAACCAGCGCAGCGCGCCGACTCCGGCGAGGCCCGCGCCGTGGAGCTCGAGCGCCGCACCCGCCAGATCGGCGCGCGCGATCTCGGGCAGCTCGAACGCGCGCCGGGTGTCGTGATCGTGCTTCGTGTAGAGCCGCACGACGTGACCCGGCCGCGTGCGTCCGGCGCGGCCCGCCCGCTGCGCGCAGCTCGCGCGGCTCACCGGCTCGATCTCGAGGCTCGGGATCCCGGACCACGGCGAGTGCCGCGCGATCCGCGCGAGCCCGCTGTCGATCACGCAGGTCACGCCCTCGATCGTGACGCTCGTCTCGGCGACGTTGGTCGCGAGGATCACCTTGCGCCGCGATGACGGTCGCACCGCGACGTCCTGCTCCTCCACAGGAAGATCGCCGTGCAGCGGCACCACGTGGAGATCGAACGTGCGCGCCGCGTCCTCGAGATCCTCGGCGCAGCGCCGGATCTCGCCGGTGCCGGGCAAGAACACGAGCACGTCGCCGTCGAGCCCGGCCTGCGCGGCGCGCCGCACCGCCGCGGCGACCTGCTTGCCGAGCGGCCGGTCGTCGGGCTGCGCTGCGTGCTCGATCGTCAGCGGGAACGTGCGGCCCTCCGAGCGCACGACGGGCGCGTCGCCGAGGAACGCCGCGACGGGCTCGGCATCGAGCGTCGCCGACATCACGAGCAAGGCGAGCTCGGGTCGCCGCTCGCGCAGCCGCTCGACGAGCGCGAGCGCGAGATCGCCGTCGAGGTGGCGCTCGTGGAACTCGTCGATGATCACGCAGCCGACGCCGCGCAGCTCGGGATCGCCGAGCAGCCGCCGGGTCAGCACGCCCTCGGTCACGAATTCGATGCGGGTGGCCGCGCTCGTCTTGCGATCGAAGCGCACCTGATAGCCGACCTCGCCGCCGAGCTGGGCGCCGCGCTCGCTCGCCACGCGCGCCGCCGCGAGCCGGGCCGCGAGCCGCCGGGGCTGCAGCACGACGATCGTGCCGTCGACGAGCCCAAAGTCCAGCAGCGCGCCCGGCACGCGCGTCGTCTTGCCGGCACCGGGCGGCGCGACCAGCACGCAGGTCCGCCGCTGCCGCACGGCTGCCACGATGTCGGGCAGCACGTCATCGATCGGCAGGTGCACGCGCACGCGCGCACCATACTCGATCGGCGCTAGCGGATCGTGATGCCGCCGCTCACGCTGATGCCGCCGCTCATGCTCGGAGCCGGCGCCGAGGCGACCGCCCAGTAGCCGGGCGACCACACCCATTCGCGGCCGGCCCACGTCCAGCCGCCGGCGACCCAGACGTAGCCGGGCACCGGATCGTACGTCTCGACCACCATCGCGGGCCGCACGCGCCGATCGTAGTAGTGGCGGTGGATGCGCGGCCGCTTGTAGACCCGCACGACGCCGCCCGGGAACATGTAGCGGCCGTTCGTCACGCGCACGTGGCGAACGTGCCCGCGCGGACGCGAGCGGCGATCGTGCACGACCGGCGCGGGTGCGCGGTGATCGCGGACGACGACCCGACCTGGGCCGGGGCCCGGGCGATGATGCCCGCCGCGATGACCGCGGCCGCGGTCGGCGAAAGCTGCGGCGGGGAG
>DAIRFU010000014.1:17887-26260 GCA_036794935.1 Kofleriaceae bacterium
AGCAGCATGCAGAACATGGTGACTGCCACGAGTGTGCGTCGCATCCAGCGAGCGTAGTGCAGGTCAGATGTGGGTTTGTTGCTCCACCGCGCTGGCATTCGATCGCCGGTGCCAAACAGCGTGGTGGATCTAACAACGAGCACAGCTCAGACCTATGCTTCTCGCGATGTTCCCCGCACCGGCGATGCCGTCCTTTCCGTCCGGACACTCGGCGACCACCACCGGCTACCTGCGGTACGAGGATGTCACACAGGACGGTCACCTGATCCCGGTCGCCGCGCCGTCGGCACTCGCCGGGCTGTGGCGCGAGGTGCTGGTCCATCACGCGGGCGCGCGCAACGCGCTCCAGCAAGGCATCATCCCGATCCTCACGCGCCTGACGATCAACTCGCTCGAGCAGCAGATCCGCGTCGATCGACCGATCGAGTCGAGCACCGGGTTCGCGCTCGCGCACGACCGCCAGAGTGATGAGGTCTCGCGGCTGTTCATGAACGTGTGGTGCGAGATCCGTGGCGCCGCCGGGCGACTGGGCCGGAACGCGACGGCCGGTGGCGAGCTCGCGCTCGCCGGCACCGTGTTCGCCGAGCACACGTTCACGCGCCCGCTCGCACCGCCCGAGCGGCGCAAGGTCACGCGCCTCGCCGTCGACGGCTACCCCGAGGTCCCCGAGCTACGCCACGCGGCGCCGCCGCCGACCACCGCGCAGGATGCGCCCGACGGCGCGACGTGGCTCGACGAGCTCGCGCCCGATCCCGCCGAGTACGCGTTCACGCTCGACCAGACCGACTCGAACCAGCACGTCAACTCGCTCGTCTACATCCGGCTGTTCCACGACGCCTTGAACCGCCGGCTCGCCGCGGCGGGCCGGCCGATGCGCCTGCGCAGTCGCGCCGTCGACATCGCGTACCGCAAGCCGTGCTTCGCCGGCGACAAGGTTCGCGCCAGCCTGCGCCTGTTCGAGTCGCCCGACGGTCTCGGCGCGGCGGGCCTGATCGCAGGCGTCGATGACGGCAAGCCGCGCTGCTACGTCCGCGTGCAGGTCACGACGTAGCGTCGCGTGGCGGGTCGCTGATGCACTCGCCACTCGAGTCAGAGCCTGCGTGTTGCCTCACGACCTCGAGGAGTTGCGCCAGCTTCACGGGCTTGCGCAGGTAATCGGCTGCCTCGAGCGTCGCCATCTTCTCGCGAAGGTGAGCATCCGCGGTCAGCAGGACCACCGGGATCGTCGCGAGGGCGGCATCGGCACGCTGCAACGCGCGGAACTCGGCGCCGTCGCAGCGGGGCATCATCCAGTCGAGCAGGATCAATGCCGGCCGCGGGTTCGTCTTCAAGTAGGCGAGTGCCTCGAGCCCGTCACCTGCGACGGCGACGGTGAACCCCTCGTCCTCGAGCACGTCGTGCAGGCTGTCGCGCATGTCGAAGTCGTCATCGACGATCAGGATCGTGCTCATGTCATGCTGCCTTCATGTCGAGCGGTAGCTCGACCGTGAACGTCGAGCCGCTGCCGAGCTCGCTCTCGACCTCGATCCGGCCGCCGAACGCCTCGACAATCTCCTGGCTGATCCAGAGACCCAGCCCGAGGCCGCCATAGTGACGATCGGAGACCGCGCGCTCGAAGCGGCCGAAGATGCGCCGCCTGTCATCGGGCGACACCCCGATCCCGCGGTCGCGGACCGCGACGCGCGCGCGGTCGCCCTCGCGGTCGATCGTGATCTCGATCGGCTTGCCGGGCCCGTACTTGAGCGCGTTGCTGACCAGGTTCGTGAACACCTGATCGAGGCGCAGCCGATCCCAGCAGCCCACCACCGGCTCGGCGGTGCGGATCGAGACATCGCAGCCGGCGCGGCTCAGCGGCTCGCTGAACCGCTCCGTGACCTCGGCGAGCAGGCTCGCCAGCTCGACCTCTTCGTGCGCGAGCACCAGCTTGCCGGCCGCGATCTTCGCGACATCCAGCAGGCCGGCGATCAGTAGCTCGAGCCGCTCGACATGCCCCTGGGCCTTCTCGAGCCGATCGACGACGCGCGGCGGCACCGCGCCCAGCGCACCCCGCTCCGCCTGGCGCAGCAGGCCTTCGACCTGGAGCTGGAGCGCGGCCACCGGCGTCTTGAGCTCGTGACCCGCGATCGAGAGGAACTCGTCGCGGATTCGCACGGCTTGCTGGGCATCCCTGATCGACCGCTGCAGCCGGGCGGCGAGCCGCGCGTTATCGATCGCGAACGCGGCCCGGTCCGCGATGTCCTGGAGCAGCCGCTGATCGTCGACCGTGAACGGCGCGAGTCCGGGGCCGCGGCCCGCGGTGATCGTGCCCGTCACGCGATCGCCGATGCGGAGCGGCACGACCACGAGGCTGGCGAGCGGGAACCGCTCGAGGTGCTCGCGATAGCGCGGCGGCATCGTCGCGAGCAGCGCGCGATGATCGACCACCGGCACGTGGATCGCCACGCCGGTCGCCGCCACCTTGCCGAGCGAGGTCTCGCCCATCGGCACCTCGACGGCGCGCAGCACCTCGCGGATGTCGCGCTCCGCTTCGGCGTCGACGTGACTGGTGTCCGCGAGCTCGAGGTGGGTACCGGTGTCGTCGACGAGGTTGATCGTGCACGACTCGCCGACCCGGTGCGCGACCTCGTCGCAGATCGTCTTCAACACGCGCGAGACGTCGAGCTGCGCTTCCGGGAGCCGCTTCGACGTGTCGGCGAGAATGGCGAGTCGCTCCGCAGCCAGCGCCTGCTCGCGGCGGGCGCGCACCTGCGAGCGGGCGAGCAGCCAGAACGCGAGGTTCGCGAACAGCACGATGCCGATCATGTACGGCGCGAAGCGCTGGCTCGACGCCTCCGCGAACGCGTCCGTGCTCTCGACATGGAGCGTCCACGGTCTGCCGGCGACCTCGATGCGGCGCAGCGCCGAGTGCGCCGCATCGTGCGTACCCGTGAGGCCATGATGCATGCGCGCGGCTCGGCGCGGCTCGGTTCCGTCGTAGAGGTCGAACGCGACGGTCGGCGCCTTCTGCCACCCGAAGCTGCCCTGCACCAGGTCGTCGACGCGAAATGGGCTGTAGACGAACCCGAGCAGGGCATCGCGCCGCTCCGCGACGGTCCGGGGATGGCTGCCGGCGGTGTAGATCGGGACATAGATCAGAAACCCGGACTGCTTGTGCGGATCGATCTCCTGGACGAGCGTGACGCGCCTGCTGGCGGCCGGCTCCCCGGTGTCGCGCGCGCGGGCCATCGCCTCGCGGCGGACCGGGTCGGTGTACATGTCGAAGCCGAGCGCTGCCACGTTGCGGCGATCGAGAGGCTCGAGGAACAGGACCGCGTGGTACTGGTCGCGAGGCGTCTGGGGCCAGACGTGAAACGGCTCCTGGCCGCCACGAACGGTCTCGGCGACGACGGTCTGCAGCTCCGACGGCTGCAGGCGCCGCGAGAACCCGACGCCCTGGATGCCCGCGTAGCGCTGCTCGAGCTCGAGATCCGAGACGAAGGTGCGGAACGACTTCGCGTCGACCCGGTCGTGCGACGCCGAGAAGTAGCCGCGGGTCGCGAGCAGGACCGAGACGTACGCGTCGATCCGCGTGCGAATCGTGTCCTCCACCGCCTCCGTCGCGGTGCGAAACCGCGTCTCGTCACGCTCGCGTACGAGGTGGCGGAAGCCGGCGAGCGCGGTCACCGTGACGATGCCGACGATCGCGAGCAGCCAGTACGGGTGGACGCCGCCGCGCCACCGCCGCCACGCGGCGACGCTACGATGAGGCATCGATCGTGGATACATCCGCACGCCGATGCTCGCAATCGTCACCGCGACTCACGGGCTGTGCGCTCGCGACACAGTCCGCTCCGAGCGCACGGCGGTAACCACGTACACGTATCCCGTCAAGGCGTTGCGCGCGACGTCGGCGTGATTACAAGACGAGGTGCAATCAACCCCTTTCTTCTTCCCTGCACAGGAGGATTTCCGATGGCACTCGTTCGTAGCAGCAATGGTAATGGCAGCCGTCCCAGCGTCCGCGACCCCTACTCGCTCGCGCGGGAGCTGCTCAACTGGGATCCGTTCTTCACCGCGCGTCCCGCGTCGGCGTTCTCGCCGGCGTTCGAGGTGAAGGAGACCACCGACTCGTTCGTGCTTCGCGCCGACGTGCCGGGCGTCGATGAGAAAGATCTCGATGTCGCGGTTCACAATGGCGTGCTGACCGTCAGTGGCAACCGGCAGTCAGAGGAGCGCCGCGAGGGCGAGAGCTACGCGATCTACGAGCGGCAGTACGGCTCGTTCAGTCGCAGCTTCGCACTACCGGATATGGCGGACGGCGAACGCATCGAGGCTGGCCTCTCGAACGGCGTACTCACGCTGACGGTCGCGAAGAAGGCCGAGGCGAAGCCGCGCAAGATCTCGATCAAGAAGTGATCGAGACCTAGCCCGGGAGGGCTGGCGGTCGCCTGCCGGTTTCTCTCTCGGCTCGAGGCACCGGGCGTGCATGCCGTCGGAAGGCATGAACACTCGACGCATCGAAGAAGGGGCCCGGCTGTTCGGTACGTTCCGCTGGGGCCCGGTCATGACCGGTGTCTTTCTCGCGCTCGCCACGCAGGCGCTGCTGCTGCTGTTCGGTCTCGCGATCGCGCAGTCGAGCGGGGATGGAGTGCCCGGTAACGGATATGCGGTCTGGTCGGTGATCGTCCAGCTCGCGGCGATCGCGTTCGGCGCGGCCGTCGCGTCGGCAATGTCCGATGCGGACAGGCGCGCCGGCATGATCGCCGGGATCATGGTGTGGGCCGTCGGTCTCGTGATCGGTGGCCTCGTCACCGGCGTCACCCTGGGGACGCAGCTCAACGGAGGGGGCGCGTGGTCCGCGTTCTTCGGTGCGCTGCTCGGCCTCGGTGCGGCGATCCTCGGCGGGATGATCGGCGCGCGGATCGGCGGCGGCCGGACGGCTCGGATCGAGCGCCCGGCTCCTCCGCCGGGCGAGTACACCGTGCACCAGGCGTTCTAGGTCACACGCCGGTGGCGACGGCCGCTACCAGGCGTGCGTGTAGACGTCCAGGAACGCGAGGGCGAGGCTGCGCAGGTCCTTCTCGGGCGCGAGCTTCGCGAGGTCTTCCTTCTCCACCGGATCGTCCTTGTACGAGGCGACGACGCGGATCTCGTTGACACCGTCGTTGAAGTACAAGAAGTACGCGTTCGTGAACGTGTAGCCGCCACCGCCCTCGCCGGGCACCGTACCGGTGCCGATCTGGTACGTGTAGATCAGCTTCTGACCCTTGAGCGCGACCTCGCCCATCTTCCACTCGATACCGGGCAGGTCCTTGAGGCCCTCGAGATTGAGCTTCTTGAGCTCGTCCTCCTTGGCCTTCCACTTGTCGAGCTCCATCGGCAGGCACTCGAAGCACGGCTTGATCGTGACGACTGCCCAGAGCCGCGGGTGATCCTGGGTCTTCTGGCGGACCTCGAACACCTTGTCGCCGACGGTGCGCACGTCGGCGGTGAACCCGGGGTACTCGAGCTTCGCGAGCCGCTCGAAGTCAGTCTTCGTGAGCGGTGCGGTCGTCTTCTTCGGCGGCGTGGCCTCGGCGTGCGGTAGCACCAGATCGGGCGCCGGGTTCGCGCCCGTCGCCGAGCCAGCGGCCGAGCCCGCCGCGGCCGAGCCAGCGTTCGCCGGTGGCGTCTGCTTGGCTGCAGGCTTGTCCTTGCAGGCACCGAGCGCGAGAGCGGGGGCGAGGAGACACAAGAAAGCCAGATTCGTTCGCACGGGGCGTACACTAGCAGTCAGGGCGCGCGGATCAATATGTCCAATCCGATCGTGATCAGGACCGCACCGCCCAGGATGTCCAGGTTGGCGCCGAGCCTGCGGCCGACCGCGCGCGCCGCGACGTAGCCGATGGCCGAGCAGGCGACGGTGACGGACCCGATCAAGAGCAGGGTCAGCCACGGTGCGACCTCGAGCAGGTGCAGGGTCAGCCCGGCGGCGGCCGCGTCGATGCTCGTCGCGAGCGCGAGGCCCAGGTAGAGCAGCGGCGAGCCGGCCGCGGGCTCTTCGTCACCGCCGCGCAGCGCGTCGACGATCATCTTGCCGCCGATGACGACGAGTAGACCGAACGCAACCCAGTGATCCCACGCGGCGATGTACGGCCCGACCGCACGCCCGCCGAGCCAGCCCAGGCTCGCCATCCCGGCCTGGAACACGCCGAACAACAGCGGCAGGATGACCAGCTCGCGCCGGTTATTCGCGCCGAGTGCCCGCGCCGCGCAGACGGCAGTCGCATCCATCGCGAGCCCAAACGCGAGCGCGATGGCAGACAGCACGCGGCCACTCTACCGCGTGCGAGGGCCCGGGAGTAGCGAGCTACGCGCGCTCGAAGAGGCCAGCTGCGCCCTGGCCGCCACCGATGCACATCGACACGATCGCATAGCGGCCGCCGCGCCGGCGAAGCTCGTACAGAGCGGTCGCGGTCAGCTTCGCGCCGGTGCACCCGAGCGGGTGGCCGAGCGCGATCGCGCCGCCGTTGAGGTTGAGCCGGTCCTCGGGCACGCCGAGCTCGCGCGCGCAGTACACGGCCTGGCACGCGAACGCCTCGTTGATCTCGAACACGTCGATGTCCTTGATCGACAGGTTCGTCTTCGCGAGCAGCTTCTTGATCGCGGGCAGCGGACCGATGCCCATGATCTCGGGATCGACACCGACGGTGACGAACGCGCGGAACACGCCGAGCGGCTTGATCCCGAGCTCGTCCGCCTTGGCTCGCGACATCACGAGCGTCGCGGCCGCGCCGTCCGAGATCGGCGAGCTGTTGCCGGCCGTCACGCTGCCACCCTGCGCGAATGCCGGCGGCAGCTTGCCGAGGCCCTCGAGCGTGGTCTCCGGCCGCGGCAGCTCGTCGACGGTGAAGTCCTTGTAGACGCGCTGGCCCTTGTCGTAGCCGAGCGCGCGCACCGGCACGATCTCGTCCTTGAACGTGCCCTTCTCGAGCGCGGCCTTCGCCTTCATCTGGGAGCTGTACGCGAACGCGTCCTGCATCTGACGCGTGATGCCGAACCGGTTCGCGACGTTCTCCGCCGTGATGCCCATCGGCGTGTTCGCGCCGGGGAGCTTGTCCATCAGCTCGGGCGACGCCGACAGATGGAAGCCGGTCATCGGCACGTAGCTCATCGACTCGACACCGCCGGCGAGCACGACATCGTTCGTGCCGAACAGGATCGAGCCGGCCGCCGTCGCGATGGCCTGCAGGCCGCTCGAGCAGAACCGGTTGATCGTCTGCGCCGGCACGTCGACGCCGAGGTCGGCGAGCAGCGTGATCAGGCGGGCGACGTTGAGGCCTTGCTCGCCCTCGGGCATCGCGCAGCCGAGGATCACGTCGTCGATCTTGCCCTTGGCCTGTGGCACGCGGGTGAGCAGGCCCCGGATCACGTCCGCGGCGAGCTCGTCCGGGCGCTTCGTCGCGAGCGTGCCCTTGTGACCGCGGCCGACCGCGGAACGAACAGCTTCTGCAATCACGATCTCGGTGGTCATGGCTTTAGTTCCTCAAGGGCTTGTTGTTCTGGAGCATGTACTGCATGCGCGCCTGCGAGAGCGGCTCGCCGCAGAGGGACAAGAACGCCTCGCGCTCGAGCTCGAGGATCTGGTCCTCGGTGACCGGGCGCGTGTGACCCGACGGGCCGCCGCACAGCACGTTCGCGAGCTTCATCGCGATCTTCGCGTCGTGCTCGCTCGCGTACTTTCCGGCGACGAGCGTGTTGATCATCATGTGCAGCGTCGCGATGCCGTTCTCGCCGGGCAGCTTGTAGGCGCGCGGGATCGGCGGGTGATACCCGCTCGCCGCGAGGCCGATCGCCCGCTGCTTGGTCTCCCAGAGCTGGCGCGCGCGATCGAACGACACGCCGTCGTTCGCCCGGAAGTAACCGAACGCCTTGCCTTCCTCGGCGCTGGTCGCGACCTTCGCGAGCGCGATGTTCTTGAACACCTGCGTGACGACCGCGTAGGTATCGACGTCGACGCCCTCGGGGATGCCCTCGAGCGCGCGCCACAGCATGTTCATGGTGCCGGCGCCGCCCGGGATCAGGCCGACGCCGACCTCGACGAGACCGGAGTAGGTCTCGGCCGCGGCCTGCACGGCATCGGAGCCGAAGCACAGCTCGAGGCCGCCGCCGAGCGTCATGTTGTACGGCGCGGCGACGACCGGCACGATCGCGTACTTCATGCGCTGGGTCGCGTACTGGTAGCCGCGGATCATCTCGCGCAGCCCGTCCCACTGCTTCTGACCGGCCGCCATCATCACCGCGAACAGGTTCGCGCCGACGCAGAAGAACTCACCCTGGTTCCAGATCACCATCGCGCGGAACTCGCGCTCGGCACGATCGACCGAGTCGTGGATCATCTTGATCACGTCGGAG
>DAIRFU010000239.1:0-5411 GCA_036794935.1 Kofleriaceae bacterium
CGCTTCTCGATCACGTCGTGCAGCACGTAGATCAGCGGCGTGACCACGATCGCGGCGGCGAGCTTGATGACGTACGAGGTCAGCACGATCGTCACGTAGGTGTCGAAAGACACGCCGCGCAGCCAGAACCAGATGATCGCCGAGATCACGATCGTGTCGATCAGCTGCGAGACCGCGGTGGAGCCGGTCGCGCGCAGCCACAACATGCGGTTGCCCGTGAGCTTCTTGATCAGGAAGAAGACCGAGATATCCGTCAAGTTGCCGATCAAGAACGCCGCCATCGAGGCCAGCTGAATGTCGGTCGCCTGGGTGAACACGCTGCCGAACTGCGCCGGCGTCACGCCGGTCCAGTCCGGCTTCAGCGTGATCGGCGCCCACGGCAGCGAGGACGACATATAGATGATCCCGAAGGTCAGACCGACCATGAAGAACGCGAGGAACGTGATCCGGCGTACGACTTTCCGGCCGTAGAACTCGTTGAGGATGTCGGTGAGGATGAACGTCACCGGGAACGCGAGCTGACCGACGGAGAAGAGCCACTCGCGGCCGAACAGCTCGAACGACGTGAGCTTGCCGCCGACCATGTCGCCCACGATCAGGCACGTGACGAACACCGCGACGAGCGTCACGAACAGGTTCAGCCGTGCGTCCAATTTCACGCGCGCATCGTGGCACGGCTTGCCGAGCTTGTGTGCGATGCACGCGCCGTGCAACGATTCCCCGCGATGAGGCGGCTCGCCCTCGCATCGCTCGCCGCGGTGACGGGATGCAACTGGATCTACGGTCTCGACGCGACGCGCGCGCTCGATGCCGCTCCGCCCGCCGAGGTGCTCCCGCCCGCACCGCGCACCAAGCTCGTGTGGGCGATCGCGACGACCGACGGCACGCCGGCGCCGCCGATGCTCGATCCGGTGCTCGTGTACGAGCCGATCGGCAGCGAGGTGCTGCATCCCGCGCTGCCCACCGTCCAGGTCGGCGACGAAACGGGCCTGATGGACGCACCGTACGATCCTGCGGATGGCTCGTTCGAGATCCCGTATGGCCTGCGCGAGTCGCCGCATCGCATCCTGTACACGCTGCCCGGCGAGTCGATAGCGCACGAGGTGCAGTGGTCGGTGACCGGCGCGACGATCACCGTGCCGCGCACGACGCGCCACGACGCGCCGGCCGCGCCGGGCAACGCCGGCTACCGGATCACGCCGGTGGGCCTGATCGGGCCGCTGATCTCGCCCGCGCTCTTCACGTCGGGCGTGTTCACGTACACCAACAACGCCAGCGAGTTCGAACAGAACGGCTCGGTGATCAGGTACCGCTACGCGATGTACGCGCACCCGCTGACCGCGCCGGGAGGCGCGCCCGAGAAATCGCAGGGCGACTGGGTGCTGCTCGGCGAGTTCGGCTCGCGCGGCGACGGACAGTCGTCGCTCGTCGGCTACGCGCTGACGCAGATCGAGCTCGCGGGCAACACCATGGGCCAGCCCGACAGCGAACCGATGTGGATCTCGGGCCTCGCGAGCGAGCGCACGATCTCGACGGGGGCTTGCCCTGGCGTGAACTGCTTGCCCCAACCGAACAAGGGTCAGGTCAACGGCCGGCTCGACGCAGCGCTCGGCAGCCTCGGCGGCACGGCGTCGGAGGAGCTCGCGTACGGCGTATCGCCGAGCACCGAGCTGCCGGGTTTCTTGCCGGGCGTGGCGCCGGGCTACTTGCCCCGCCCGCTGATGCTGCCGTTCCTGGTGACGGACGGCCTCGATGCCACCCTCAAGCTCACCGATCCGAGCGACCTGCTCGGCCTCGAGCGCGTCGTGTACGCGAGTGCCAGACGCTCGCGCATGATCGACAACGTGACGCTGACGTCCGCGATCCAGGCGGTCACGAACAAGTTCTCGGGCTCGATCGAATATCTCGCACCGCTCGTGATCAGCATGAAGCTCGGGGCGACGTCCCTCTCCGCAGCCGACACCGACGGCGCGCCGATCCCGGGCTCGTCATCGCTGCAGAAGCTGACGTTCCAGACCGAGGCCGGCTACACCGCGGATGACTTCGTCGTCACGCTGTACGAGCTGGCCGGCGTCGCGCCCTCGCGCACCCTCGTGCCGGTGCGCATCTATCACGTGCTCGGCCCCGAGGTGAAGATCGACGGCACGCTGCTCGTCGCCGGTCACGAGTACGTGTTCGGCATCACCGCGCGCAGCGGCTACGGCGCCGCCGACCGCGGCGACTACACGAAGGCGCAGTACCCGTTCGGCGTCTCGACGACGTTCGGGCGCACGTTCGTCATCCAGTAGACGAGCGCTCGTCCGCCGCTCGTCCGCCGGCCGGCTGGCTTCGTCCGGTCTCCGGACCATCCGGACAGGCGCCCTCACGAATTCGCGCGGTTGGCGCGGCATGCGATGTGGAAGGAGGCGCGGCCGGAGGTTTGCCATGTCAATGCAGGACAAGAAGAACAGATCGATCGCCGAGGCCGTCAAGGCGATTCACAAGCAGTTCGGCTCGGGCTCGATCATGCGGCTCGACGGCAGCGAGGTGCAGCAGGTCGAGATCATCCCGACCGGCTCGGTCGCGCTCGACGTCGCGCTCGGCTGCGGTGGGCTGCCGCGCGGGCGCATCGTCGAGATCTACGGGCCCGAGTCGTCGGGCAAGACGACGCTGACGCTGCACGCGATCGCGGAGGCGCAGCGCGCGGGTGGCGTGTGCGCGTTCATCGACGCCGAGCACGCGCTCGACACGGACTACGCACGCCGGCTCGGCGTCGAGCTCGAGGATTTGCTCGTCAGCCAGCCCGATTGCGGCGAGCAGGCACTCGAGATCGCCGACACGCTCGTGCGCACCGGCGCGATCGATCTGATCGTGGTCGACTCGGTCGCGGCGCTGACCCCGCGCGCGGAGATCGAAGGCGACATGGGCGACGCCCACATGGGCCTGCAGGCGCGCCTGATGAGCCAGGCGCTGCGCAAGCTCACCGCCGTGATCTCGCGGACGCGGACCTGCGTCATCTTCATCAACCAGCTCCGGCAGAAGATCGGCGTCATCTACGGCAACCCGGAGACGACGACCGGCGGCAACGCGCTCAAGTTCTACTGCTCGGTGCGCCTCGACATCCGGCGCAAGAAGGCGATCAAGCGCGGCGAGGAGAACATCGGCAGCGAGGTCAAGGTCAAGGTCGTCAAGAACAAGCTCGCGCCGCCGTTCCGCGAGGCCGAGTTCGAGATCCTCTATGGCACCGGCGTCAACAAGCTCGGCGAGCTGGTCGACACCGGCGAGAAGCTCGGCCTCGTCGAGAAGAGCGGCACCTGGTACTCGTACGGCGGCGAGAAGCTCGGCCAGGGGCGCGACAAGGCGATGGCGCACTTCGACGAGCACCCGGCGCTGCAGCAGCAGCTCCGCACGGCGCTGATCGCGCAGGCGCGGCGGGCGGTGTCCGGGACGCCGGCGGCGACCGGTGCGGCGACCAACGGAGTCGCGTCGTGAGCGGCGAGCTGCATGCGCCGCTGCTCGCGCCCGAGCAGGCCGGCAAGCTACTCGAGGACGTGCTCTACGAGCGCGTGCTCCGCTGCGTCGATCTCGAGGCGCTGTTCCTGATCGAGGTCGATGTGTGGGTCGCGCTGTGCGAGTGCGAGGCCGCACAGGACGACGCGGCCGGCAAGCGGATGGCCAAGGCGATGATCGACCGCGCGTTGCGCCGGCTGCCGGACGAGGCGCGCAGGTACAGCCTGGTCGCGCCGTTCGGCGCCGAGTGCGCCGACTGCGAGGCCGAGCTGCTCGCCTCGACGAAGCAGGCGCGCGGGCGCAAGACCGGTTGACCGGGTCAGTCCCCGAACTCGAGATCGGTCGGCACGTCGTACGCCTTCGCGATCCGCTCGATCGAGTCCTCCGCATCCGACAGATCCTCGTGCATGCTGCCGGCCTGGTCGCGCAGGCGCTGCGCGCGATCGAGCGGGACCCGCGCCTGCCGGTTGCCGACCTGCTCGTCGATCCGGCGCAGCGTGGTGCGTGCCTGACGCAGGCTGCGCGTCGCGCGGTCGAGCTGCGTGCGAGCGTCGCGCGAGAGGCCCCGCACGTTGTCGAGCGCGGCCGCGCGATCGAGCGCCATGTCGAGCGCCTGGCGCGCCAGCGCGACGGTGTCTTGCGCATCCTTCTGACGGAGCCCCTCGCCACCGGCCAGCTCGTACAGCACGGCGACCGCCTTGTCGGCGGCCTCGATGCCCGCGATCGCGGGGACCACGTTGGCGTGGACGCCCGAGAGCTCCCGCGCTCCCACGTCGCGCCGTACCTCGCGATCCCGCTGCGGCTCCGGATCGTCGGCCATGGTCGTGGCCGAAATTCCGAGGACGGCGAGCACTGGTAACCAGCCTGTGACCTTCATGCGAATCCTCCTCCGCAGACGAGGAGCAAGCGACGTGCCTCAGTCGCGCAGCCAGACCGAGACACGCTCGGCGATCGCGTCGGGCGCCTCGAGGTGGAGAAAATGGCCGAGGCCGGGCAGGATCTCGCGCTCGTACGGACCTGCGAACCGCTCGCGATCGTCGACCGTCGGCGGTAGCACGCAACCATCCTGCGCGCCGTGGAGCGCGAGCAGCGGGATCGCGATCGGTTGCGCTACGCGACGCAGCTGGTCGCGCGAGAGCCGCCGCATCGCCCGGTAGTAGCCGAGCGGCGCGAGCTCGCTCGCGGCCAGGCACGCGTGCAGCTCGTCGCGCTGCTCGGCGGTCAGCCGCAGGCCGGGCGACCATCGCCGCCACAGCCGATCGATCAGCCGGTAGTCGCGCGCCTTGACGATGCGCTCGCTGCCGGGCAGCTGGAACAGGCCCATGTACCAGCTCGCGCGCAGCTGCGCCGGCGTGCCGAGCTGGCGCAGGAACGTCAGCGGGTGCGGGATCGCGAGCGTGACCGCGCGCGAGACGCGCCCGGGCGCCTCGTTGCACAGCGCGTACGTGAGCACGGCGCCCCAGTCGTGGCCGACGACGTCGACCGGCGCGTGCGGCGACCACCGATCGAGCAGCGCGATGACATCGCCGACCAGCGTGTCGAGATCGTAGGGCCCGCCGATCGGTGACGGCGCGTAGCCGCGCAGCCAAGGCGCGAGCACGCGGTGGCCGCGCGCGCCGAGCGCCGCGAGAAACGGCACCGCGGTCGGCGGATGATCCGGGAAGCCGTGGAGGAACAGGAGCGGGCGCTCGCCCGCGGTGCCGGCCAGTGCGTGGAATGCTCCGGCGGCGAGGGGAAAGGTCGCGTGCTCCATGCGCGCCACGGCCTCAGGCCCATCCCGCCCATCGCACCCTCGAGCGATGCGTTCGCTCCATGCTAGACTGCGATCGTGCGACAGGCTGCAGTCTCGTCATACGTCAAGTTCGAAGACTACTTCGAACGCGACGTATCGTGTGATGCTGACGCATCCCGGCACGAGCATC
>DAIRFU010000239.1:5421-7539 GCA_036794935.1 Kofleriaceae bacterium
GCGATGTCACGAGGAACGCCCGAGCACGGACGACTGACCTCGAGTATCACGATCGCACTTGGCAACCTATTGCCGCCAGTCTGTCGGATCTACGCCGCTGATACGATGCTCTACATCCCAGCAGCCAACCTCGCGACCTACGCGGACGTGAGCGTGGTCTGCGGTCCGCTCGAGACGATCACGGTGCGCAAGGACGGACGCTCGCTGGGCCAGGCCGTGATCAATCCGATCGTGATCGTCGAGGTGCTCTCCGACTCGACCGAACGCTACGATCGAGATGGCAAGTTTCAACTGTACCAGCAGATCGCTGCACTCCGAGAGTACGTGCTGGTCGCGCAGGACACACCAAGGATCGAAGTGTTTCGCCGAGATCAACAATGGGCCGGCGAGGTCGCGGAGTCGGGGACAGCCATCGTGATCCACGGTGCGGCTGTGGATGTCGACGCGTGTATCGCGCGTAGTGCCCCGCACGCGATGGCCAGGGATCATTCCTACGACGCGGCGCGGTCTGCGATCAGCTGGTGCTCGACCAGCCGCCGGTAGATCCCGCGGCGCTCCATCAGCTCGTCGTGGGCGCCCTGCTCGACCACCCGCGCGCCGTCGATGACGACGATGCGGTCCGCGTCGCGCACGGTGCTCAGCCGGTGCGCGACGATGATGGTCGTGCGGCCGGCCATGATGCGGGCGAGCGCCGCCTGCACGGCGGCCTCGCTCTCGGCGTCGAGGTTCGAGGTCGCCTCGTCGAGGATGAGCACGCGCGGGTTCGCGATCAGCGCCCGGGCGAGCGCGATGCGCTGCTTCTGGCCGCCCGACAGCTTCGTGCCGCGCTCGCCGATGATCGTGTCGTAGCCCTCGGGGAAGTGGCTGATGAAGCCGTGCGCGTGCGCGTCGCGCGCCGCGGCCTCGACCTCGTCGACGGTGGCGCCGTCGCGGCCGTACGCGATGTTGTCGCGGACCGTTCCGGAGAACAGCACCGGCTCCTGGGCGACCATCGCGAGCGACCTGCGCAGCTCGCCGAGATCGAGATCGCGGACGTCGACACCCTCGAAGAGCACGCGCCCGGCGTCGACGTCGTGGAACCGAAACAACAGCGACAGGATCGTCGACTTGCCCGCACCCGACGGGCCGACGAGCGCGATCACCTCGCCGGGCTCGATCGCGAGCTCGACGTTCGTCAGCACCGGCTGGCCGCGCCGGCTCGGGTACGCGAAGCTGACGCCGTCGAAGCGCACCGCGCCCTTGCCCGCGGGCAGTGGCGTCGGCCGCTCGGGGCTGCGGATCTCCGGCACCGTATCGATCACCGCGAACAGCCGATCCGTCGCGCCGGCCGCGCGCTGCAGGCCCGCCCAGACGCCGGCGAGATCGGCGAGTGCGCCGGCGACGATGAACGTGTAGAGGAAGAACGAGGTCAGATCACCCGGCGTCAGCTCGCCGCGGATCAACGCGCGGCCGCCGAGCCAGATCACCGCGGCGACGCCAGCGTAGCCCGCCGACATCGCGGTCGCGAAGAACGATGCGCGCCAGCGCACCATGTCGAGGGTCTTGCGAAACGCGCCCTCGACGCCGGTGCGGTAGCGCTTCGCCTCGTGGCCTTCGCGCACGAACGACTGCACCGTCGCGATCGCGCCGACCGACTCCTGCACCTGTCCCGATACCTTCGCGAGCTCGTCCTGGACGGCGCGCGACATGCGGCGGATCTTGCGGCCGAACCAGATCGTGGTGAGCACGATCGGCGGCACGATCGCGAGCATCAGCACCGTCAGCTTGACGTCGATGACAAACAGCAGGATCAGCGCGCCGATGATCTGGACGCCGTTGCGCATCGCGATCGACAGCTCGCTGCCGACCACGCCCTCGACGACCGTGACATCCGACGCGAGCCACCTTTGCATTGCGGCGAGCACGTCCGTCACCGCGCGATGGGTGTCCCCGATGACGTCGCCGCCCGCGGCCGCGATCGGCATCACGACCGTGGCGGGATCGGCCGACGGCAGATCTTCGAGGCTGAGGACCCCGCCCGGGTACGGCGTCGCGGTGACGGCTGGCCAGTCCAGGGCGTACAGCTGCTCGCCCGGCGGAGCCACCGCGCCGCCGCCCGCGCGGAACAGCAGGGACTCG
>DAIRFU010000239.1:7549-9765 GCA_036794935.1 Kofleriaceae bacterium
CCGGCCGACCAGCTCGCCGCTGCGCCGGTCGTGAAACCAGCCGAGCGGCAGCGTCAGCAGGCGATCGAACACGAGCCCGCGCAGGTCCGTGACCACGCGCTCGCCGAGCCATGACAGCGTGTAGTGGCGCAGCCACACGAACGCGGCGTTGAGAACGAACAGCCCGAGGATGCCGGCGACGATCAGATCGAGATCGTGCGTCGTCTTGCTGCCCATGCCGACGTCGACCGCGTACCGCGCCGCCTGCGGGTACACGAGCGTGAGCCCCGAGGCCGCGAGCAGCATCACCACGGCGAGCACGAACCGGCCGCGGTACGGCCGCATCAGCGCGGTCAGCCGCCACAGCACGGCGAGCCGGCGGCGATCGCGCGGCGCATCCCGGCCCTCGGGATCCGCCGGATCGACGTAGGGCGCGCTCACCGAAGGTGCATAGCGCGCAGGCGGCGCGGTGTCACTTGGGCTATGACCCCGCCATGCGTTTGCCGGTCCTCGTCCTCGCTGCTGCCGCCGTCTCCTCCGCTGGGTGCGGCAAGCACAAGTCCAAGCTCGACTCCGACCGTGGCACGGCCGTCGATGCGCTCTGGGGCATGGCGCCCGACGCCACCGAGCTCGGCATCGTCGCGTCGCCACGCGCCGTCGGCCTCGGCTTCCGCGCGATCGATGCGATCCGCGGGCTCGCAGAGCAGCCCGATCTCGCGCCCGCGAAGCCACAGCTCGAGCTGCTCGCGAACGGCATGTTCGGTAGCGCGTCCGCGACGCCCGAGGAGGCCGGCTTCGCGTCGGACAAGGCGTTCGCGATGTTCGTGACCAGCGACGGCGTGCTCGGCGTGATGCCGGTCGGCGACCGCGACAAGTTCATCGCCGCCAAGCACGGCACGCGCGGCTCGGCCGACGACACCCTGGACGGCAACACCTGTCGCCAGCTCGGCGCGCACTACATCTGCGCGACGAACGTCGCGATGTTCGACCGCATCGGCAAAGGGACGCTGCGCGGCAAGGTCGGCACGCTCGCCGGCGCCCGCGGCGATGCCGAGCTGTACATGGCCGCCGTCCCGCTGCTCGGCGAGGCCAAGGGCGAGCTCGCACTCGCGGCCCAGCTCGAGCCCGGTCAGGTCTCGCTGTTCGGCCGCTGGGCCGGCACGCCCGACGGCCCGCTGCAGACCCTCGTCGGGATCGACGCCCCCAAACCTGCCACCGCCGGCGCCTCCGGGTTCGCCGCCCTCAATGCCACCCCCCTGCTCGTGGGCGCGCCACCGCTGCCGATCGCCGGCGACGTCACGTTCGACAAGCTCGCGGCCTCGCTCGCCGGTCCGATCACCGCGGCGATCCCGGCGGGCTCCGTCGATCTTCAGATCTCGATCCCGCTCACCGATCCGAAGCCGGCGCAGACCGTGATCGAGCACTGCGCCGACATCGGCACGTTCTTCGAGCTCGCCAAGACCCAGACGCCCGGCGCGTGCCGCATCGTGCTTCAGGGCAACAACGCGCTCGAGCTCGACGCGTGGGTCGAGGCGAACACCCTGCGCCTCGGCGCGAAGAAGGGTCCCGCTTCCCCGGGCAAGCCCGGCGGCCTGACGCCGATCGGCAGCGAGCTCGGCAGCGGAGCGTGGACCGCCGCCTTCTGGGGCCGCGGCACGATGCTCAACCTCAGCGGCGTCACGCCGGCGCACCAGGACGTGCCCGCCGAGGTCGCGCTCGGGATCCACGCGATGGCGCTCGTCAACGAGCTCGGCGCCGCGGTCCGCGTCGAGAAGGACGGCCTGCGCCTGCGCGCGTTCGCACGCACCGCGTGGTCCAATCCACCGACCGTCGTCGAGAAGGTCGCAAAGATCAGCGGCAGCGACATCCTCACCGGCGCCGCCACCGAGCCCGCCAAGGCGATCGCGGCCGGCGCGCCCGGCTCGCCGTTCGCCGCTGACTTCGCCGCCGGCCAGGGCGGCCTGATGATCCCCGCCGCGATGATCGGCCTGTCGTCGGCCGTCGTGATCCCCGCCGTGATGCGCGCGCTCGGCGGCGGCGGTGCCCCAGCTGCGGCCGCCCCCCCCGGCGCCGGCCCGCAGATGAACGAGGCCGACCTCGTGTCGCTGCTGATCCAGGCCTACGGCGACGAGGCGTTCCCCAAGTGGCAGGCCGATCACCCCAAGCAGACGTGCCCGGCGTCTCTCGAGGAGGTCGCGACGTACTTCGGCGACGACCCCGGCATCCCGTTGCTCACC
>DAIRFU010000859.1:0-2690 GCA_036794935.1 Kofleriaceae bacterium
ACCGGGTCGATCGCGATCCGGCCGAGACCGAGGACCTCTCCGGCGACGACAGCGAGTGCGCCGAGACCCGGCGCGCGTTCGAGCGCTGGTACGACGCCAGCACCGTGCCCGCCGGTGCCGCGGACGCGCTGCTGCCCGGGCGCCCGCAGAGCGCCGCGCCGGGCGCAGGTCTCGACGCCGACCTCGGCGATGCGGTGCGGCTGCTCGCCGTCGACGTGCCGGCGCGCGCGAAGCCGGGCGACACCATCGATCTGACGTGGACATTCGAGGCGCGTGGCAAGGTGCCCGCCGGCTGGAAGCTGTTCGTCCACGTCAAGGGTCCGGGCGGCGGCTTCATCAACGCCGATCACCGCCCGGTGCGACCGTTCGAGTGGTGGCGAGCCGGCCAGTTCATCCGCTATCACACGCAGCTCACGCTGCCGCGCAACACCGCGCACGGCCGCTACACGATCTGGGTCGGCCTGTTCCACGGCAGCACGCGCGCACCGGTGCGGGCGCCGCACGCGACCGTCGACGACAACGCGGTCGCCGCGGCGACGTTCGAGGTGGGCCCGTGAAGCCGGCGACGCGAAGGTGGATCGAGATCGCCGCCTGGATCCTGATCGCGCTGCCGGCGCTCTATCAGCTCGTGCTGCTGGGCACGGCGATCGCCGGCCGCGTCGCGTATCCGTACGACCTCGAGTGGATGGAGGGCGGCATGCTCCACCACGCGCTGCGCTTCCAGACCGGCAACGGCCTCTATCACGAGCCGTCGATCGAGTTCATCCCCTACCTCTACACGCCGCTCTACCCCGCCCTGCTCGCCCTGCTCGGCGAGGTGTTCGGCCTGACGTACACGCTCGGCCGGGTGGTCTCGGTGCTGTCACTCGTCGGCATCGCGGTCGTCGCGTGCATCTCGCTGTGCTCGCCGCGCTCGCGGCACGCCGCGCTCCTGCCCGCCGTCGTCGGCCTGCTCCTCGCGCTCGGGCTGTTCGCGGCGGTCTATCCGTTCGTCGAGGGCTGGTACGACATCGTCCGCGCCGACACGTTCTTCTTGTTCCTCGTCACCGCAGGCCTGGTCGCCACCGCCCACTGGAGCGATCGTGGCACCGGCTGGGAGGGGCGCGGGCGGGTCGCCGCCGCCGCCGCGATCCTCGCGTTCGCGTTCTTCGCGAAGCAGACCGGCATCATCTACGTGGTGCTGGGCGGCGCGATCGTGCTCGTGCGCGCGTGGCGCCGGCTGCCGACGTACATCGCGACCGCCGGCGTGATCGGCCTCGGCGGCTCGGGCCTGATGAACCTGACCTCCGACGGCTGGTTCTGGACCTACATCCGCAAGATCCACGCGGCGCACGACTTCAACATGGACCGGTTCTGGAGGTCCTACGGCAACATCCTGTGGCACTTCCGGGCGCTGACCATCGTCGTCGCCGTCACGCTGATCGTCGTGCTCTACACCTGGCTGCGCCGGCCCCGCGCGGGCTCGCACCGCGAGCTGCCCCGCCAGACCCGTCCGTTCCTGCTGTGGACCGCCGCGTTCGCGGTGTCGACCGTGATCGGCGCGGTCGGCTGGGGTACCGAGTTCGCGCACTTCAACGCGTACATGCCCGCGTTCCTCCACGGCGCGCTCGCCGCCGGTGCCGCCGTCCCCGCACTCGCCGCGTGCGCCGGCATCCTGTGGGGCGCCCGCCGCCACTCGACGCTCGTCGTCCACGCGGCCGCGGGCACGGCCGCGCTCGCGCTCGCGCTCACCTGCTGGCACTCGCGCTGGGAGCCGCGCCGCTTCATGCCGACGCAGGCCGACGTCGCCGCCGGCGACAAGCTGATCGCGCGCATCAGGGACCTCGACGGCGAGGTGTGGATGCCGTCGCATCCCTGGTACCTCGCGCTCGCCGGCAAGCAGCCGCACGTCCACCGCATGGGCATCAAGGACGTGACCTGGCGCCAGCACCGCACGATCGTCGGCCTCGACGAGGCGCTCGCGAAGCATCGCTTCAGCGCGCTCGTGTTCGACAACCGCGACCTGTTCCTCGAGCTCCCGCAGATCCGCCGCTACTACCGGCCCGGCCTCGAGCTGCCGGCGAACGAGCGGCCGCGCCTGTACACCGGCGCCAAGATCGTGCCCGACTCGATCTGGCTGCCGGCGCTCGCCGAGCAGCCACCCGAGGGCGCGCGCGTCGTGTTCGACTTCGAGATGACCTCGTGGGCCGGCTGGACCCGCGCCGGCTCCGCGTGGGGCCCCGGCCCGGTCACCCAGGCCCTCCCCGGGCAGGGCCTCGTGTTCGGCGCGACCGGCCAGCGGTTCGCCGACAGCATGCACGGCGGCGATGTCGCGACCGGCAGGCTGACCTCGCCGTCGTTCCCGCTCGACGGCGCCCGGCTCACCCTGCAGGTCGGCGGCGGCACCGACGCGACCAAGCTCCGCATCGAGCTGTGGATCGAGGGCCAGATCGTCGCGTCCAGCGGCGCGCCCTCGCTCGGTGGCGACACGCTGCGCGAGGTCAGCTGGGATATCAGCGCGCAGCGCGGCAAGTTCGCGACGCTCGTCCTCGTCGACGACGCGACCACGGCGGACGGCCACATCGTGATCGACGACGTGTGGATCTGGGATCAGTAGGGCGATCGCGCTCGCCGATCAGCGGTGCGGGACGGGACGCTTGTAGACCGACACGATCGGCACGCCGGCGGTGCGCAGCACGAAGACTGGCTGC
>DAIRFU010000240.1:0-9708 GCA_036794935.1 Kofleriaceae bacterium
CGAGGGCTACTGCACGATCCAGGGCTGCGACTTCTCGACCTGCCCCGAGGAGGCCGCGTGCATCCGCTTCTTCACCGGCGAGTTCGACAACCTCGCCTGTGAGACGAATGCTGACTGCTCGCTCGACGAGCTGTGCACGTTGAACGGCAAGTGCGTGCCGCGCAGTGCGGAGATCCGCTACTGCATGAAGACGTGCGACTCGGACGGCGACTGCCGCGACGGCTTCGAGTGCCGAGATCTCGAGCTGATGAAGGACCATGGTGGGGAGCCGGTACTCGAGGGCGGCGAGCGCGCGACCGACGCGAACGCGCCGAAGTTCTGCGCCCTGAAGCCGTGAGCGCCCTGCGCCGATAAGTAGTACGGTCGAGAGCAGTGTCGATCGGCTCGTTCCTGCTCCGACGCCTCGGCTCGGGTGCGCTCGCGATCCTGGGCGTGTCGATCCTGGTGTTCGCGTTCTTGCACCTGGTGCCCGGTGATCCCGTCGATCACCTGGCGGGTGGCGAGGCGACGCCGGAGCAGCGCCACAAGATCGAGGTCTGCATGGGCCTCGATCAGCCGCAGCACGTCCAGTTCATCCGCTTCCTCGGCCACATCGTCGACGGCTCGCTCGGTCACCAGTGCCCCGATCCGAAGGGCAAGCCGACGGTGGCCGCGCGCATCCTCGAGGTGTTCCCGTACACGATCGAGCTCGCGATCGCCGGCATGCTGATCGCGATCCTGCTCGCGTTGCCGCTCGGGGTGATCGCCGCGATCCGGCGCGGCACGTGGATCGACACGCTCGCGACGGTGACCTCGCTGTCGGTGATCGGGCTGCCGATGATGCTGCTCGCACCCGTGTTCCTGCTCGTGTTCTTCATCTGGCTCGGCTGGTTTCCCGGGCCGACCGAGACCAACCTGGCCTCGCTCGTCTTGCCCGCGTTCGCGGTCGGCCTCCACCTGATGGCGATGCTGTCGCGGATGACACGGCTGTCGATGATCGAGGTGCTCGGTGAGGACTACGTGCGCACCGCACGCGCGAAGGGGCTGCCCGAGCGGCGCGTGCTCGTCGGCCACGCGCTGCGCAACGCGCTGTTGCCCGTGATCACGATCGCCGGCCTGCAGTTCGGCTCGCTGCTGTCGGGCGCGATCGTCGTCGAGAAGGTGTTCGCGCGACCCGGGCTGGGGCTGACGCTGCTCGACGCGATCTCCGAGCGCAATTACCCGGTCGTGCAGGGCACCGTGTTCGTGATCGCGGTGATCTACGTGGTCGTCAACATGGTCGTCGATCTCGCGTACGGGATCGCCGATCCGAGGATCCGCCGCGCATGAAGGCCGGGGTGAAGCTGTCGCCGAGCGGCCGGATCGGGCTCGTCATGATCGGCGTGTTCGTGCTGATCGGCATCGTCGGGCCCTGGCTCGCGCCGCAAGATCCGGAGGTCGGCAGCCTCGATGCGCGGTTCTTGCCGGCGACGGCCGAGTACTGGCTCGGCACCGACGCGAACGGCGTCGACATGCTGTCCCAGCTGCTGTGGGGCGCGCGCTCGGCGCTCGTGATCAGCGTCATCGTCGTGTCGATCACGTCGACGATCGGCGTCGGGCTCGGCATGATCGCGGGCTGGTTCCGCGGCGCGGTCGACGAGGTGCTGATGCGGATCGTCGACGTCCTGATGGCGTTCCCCGGCATCCTGCTCAACATCGCGATCGTCGCGACGATGGCGCACCCCGGGCTCGGCGTGATGATCGCGGCACTGTGCGTGAACGGCTGGGTCGGCTATGCCCGCGTGGCGCGCGGCGAGGTGCTCGCACTGCGCGAGCGCGAGTACGTGTCGGCGGCGGTCGCGCTCGGCGCGTCGCACGGCCGCATCATGTTGCGTCACCTGCTCCCGAACATCGTCGGTCCCGCGTTCGTGCAGATGGCGTTCGGCTTCGGCAGCGTGATCCTGGTCGAGGCGACGCTGTCGTTCCTCGGGCTCGGCCCGCACCTCGTCTACACGTGGGGCGCGATGCTCAGCCAGGGCACGGCGTTCCTCTGGCGCGACGGCTTCCTCCACTACGCGATCATCCCCGGCCTCTGCGTCGCGTGGGTCGTGCTGGGCGCGAACCTGCTCTCCGACGGACTGCGCGACCGCTTCGATCCGCGCCAGCGGGGGAGGTAGCGGTGGCGCTGCGCGTGAAGGTGTGCCGGCTCGCCGACGTCGTCGATGGCGCGCTGCGCGCGTTTCGGGTGGCCGGCGTGACCTGGCCGGTGATCGTGACGCGCGTCGACGGCGAGCTGATGGCGTGCCCGGGCGTGTGCCCGCACGAGGACGTCGCGCTCGCCGACGGCGATCTCACCGGCGCGGTGATCCGGTGCCCGGGTCACTCGTACGAGTTCGATCTGCGCACCGGTGCGTGCAAGCACGATCCGGATCTCCACCTGCGGCGCTACAAGATCACCGTGATCGGCGACGAGGTCTGGGCGGACCTACTCTAGGCTGTCCATGTCGGCGTCGCCGCCGCCGTAGAACCAGCGCATCGGATCGAAGAAGCGGCGGTCGCCGTCCCTGGGGATCACGACGAGGAACGGCTTGGCGTCGCGCTCGGTGAAGCCCGCGCGCCACATCGCGCGGCGGCGGCCGTCGAGGGCCATCAGCTTGATATCGACGTGCTCGGCGTCGGTCTCCGCCGCGTGGCGTGCGATCGCGGCGAGGCAGCGCTGCCAGCGGCCGGGCACCGCCATCAGGTCGACGATCCGTAGCGAGCGGCCGCCGTTCATCAGCTCGAGCGCGCATGCACCGATCGGCACGCCGTCCTCGACGATCACGTAGGCGGGCTCGCAGTGCGCGGGTCCGTCGAGGAATCGCCAGGTGTAGAACGTGGCGTCGCGCACGGCCGCGATGCCGACGCTCGGCGCGAAGCGCTGCCACACCTCGTCGACGCGTGCGTCGCCGCGCACCATCGGCTCGAGGTGCGGCGTGAAGCGCGGCCGGAGCAGGCCGCGGATCAGCCGATCGAACGGCTGCTGGCGAATGCCGAGCGCGGCGCCGCGCACCGGTCGCGCCCAGCGGGCGACGAGGCCGACCTCGCGCGAGCCGGCGTGCTTGAGTGGCGTCACGTTCATCGCACCGGGTGCGCCGTACATGCAGGCGAGGCCGGCGTCGCGCATGCCGTCGCGGGCGGCATCGTGGAGCAGCGCGCCGAGGCCGCGGCGGCGGAAGGTCGGGCGCACGTAGCCGTCGCCACCGAGCGCGCCGAGCACCGGCGTGCCGTCGAGCACGAGCCGCCACGGGAAGTACGACGTGCAGCCGGCGAGCTCGCCGTCTTCGCTCGCGATCCAGGTCAGCGCGCGGCCGGCCGGGTTCGCGTAATACATCCACGCGAGGCGCGCGTCGGCGGCGACGCCGGGGATCATCTCCCGGATCAGCTGCGCGACATCGTCGGTATCGCTCTCGGTCGCGGCACGGACGTCGAACGCCATGCCACGACCATAGCCGGGAGTACCTTACTTGTAGTCCGGCTCGACGATCTTGACGTCGGTGATGCCGGCGTCCGCGAACGTGCGGTCGAGGTGGGCGCGGTCGGCGAGAATCACGAGCACCTCACCGCTCGGGTTCAGCTCGCTCGCGATCAGGGCACGCACCTGCGCGGGCGACACCGCCGCCACCTGCTGGAGTAGCGTGTTGTAGTAGTCGGGCTTGAGGCCGTAGGTCGCGATCTGGCCGAGCTGCTGCGCGAGCTCGACGGTGACGGTCGACTCGCCGAGCAGGCGGCTCAGGATCTTGCGGCGCGCGCGCACGAAGTCCTCGGCGAAGTGATCGCCGGCGCGCAG
The DNA here is from genome assembly GCA_036794935.1 of Kofleriaceae bacterium. Lineage (GTDB taxonomy): Bacteria > Myxococcota_A > Polyangia > Haliangiales > Haliangiaceae > JABFXX01. The sequence continues at coordinate 3,788 of DAIRFU010000240.1, forward strand.
CGCATCGAGGCTCTCGCGCAGGGCCTTGATCGACTCGCCCGCGCGCTCCGCGTCGATCGTGCCGCCGACGACGGCGCCGCCGCGCAGCATGTACGAGGTCGGACCGATCTGGGGCACGCGCGCGAAGCCGAGGCCGTACGTCGAGCCGAGCTTGAAGCGGACGTCCGCGGCGCGGATGTTGAGCATCTCGGAGAGCACGCGGCGGGCGGCCTCCTGGCCGTCGATGCCGCCGGGCGCCGGGTAGGCGAGCGTGACGGTCACCTGCTGATCGGGCTTGTCCTTGAGCACGCCGACGTACGCCGGACCGCTGCGCTTGAACGGGACCGCGGAGACGGGCTTGTCGACGCTGCCCTTGTTCCAGCCGCCGAACACGTCGCGGACCAGCTTCTCGGCCTGCTTGGCATCGAAGTCACCGACGACGACGAGCGTCGCGTTGCCGGCGTTGTAGTGATCGCGGCGGAAGCTGTCGAGCACGTCGCGGCCGAGCTTGTTCGCGGCGTCCGCGGTGAGGATCGCGGTCTTGGTGTACGGGTGGTCGGGCCCGAACAGCGCGGTGTAGACCTGGCGGATGTACTCGGTCTCCTCCTGCTGGCTCTTGAGCTTGAGCTGCGCGCGGACCGACTTCTGCCAGTCCTCGACGCGCTCCTGGTTGTAGACGCCGGCGCGGACCTTGCGCTCGAGCCCCTTGAGCATGACGTCGAGGTAGATGTTCACGCCGTTGGTGCGGCAGACCATCACGTCGGAGTTGGTGCCGCAGCGCACGCCGATGCCGGTGCGGGCGAATGCCTCGGCGTCCATCGGCAGCGTGAGGAACTCGGCGGCGCTGCTCGCCAGCGCGGGGCTGTTCGGGGTGCTCGCGTCGCCGACGTTGCGGAAGATGAGCTGGGCCGCGGCGAGCGGCATCGCGTGGATCGGCAGCAGCATGACGTCCATGCCGTTGCCGAGCGTGAAGCGCTGGACGCCGTCGAACGTCTTGAGCTGGCCGACGTTGCGGATCGGCCGCTTCGCCTCGGCCGGGTCGGCCTCCGCCTCGTTGAGCTGCTGATCGGTCTTGGCCTCGTAGGTCACCTTCGAGCGGGTGTCGCCGGTGATGCCGGTCTTGCTCGGCTTGACGACGACGATCGCCGCCTTGTCCCACGACAGCACGTCCTTGACGACCTTCGCGACCTTCGCGCCGTCGAACTTCGAGATCTTGTCGAGCTGGTGGAACAGGTACATGTCGCGCGAGTCGAAGTCGAAGTCGGTCGCGAACTGGACCATGTTCGCGACGGCCTCGGTGCGATCCTTGAGCCGCTCGAGTCCCTCGATGAAGCTCGCCTTCTCGCGGTTCTTCTCCTCCTCGAGGTCCTCGTAGCTGCCCTCGTCGAAGCCGCGATACGCCTGCTTCGCCGCCTTCTTCGCGAACTCGAGTGCGTCGTCGAGCTTGCCCATCCCCTTGAGCTCGATGCGGACGAGGAACAGGGGAGCGAGCTGACCGCCGAGGATGGCGGGCTCGACGTTGTACGCGAAGTCGTACTCGTCGCTGGCGCGCGCGATCCGGGCGAACGCGCTGCCGATGCCGAAGCGCGCGGCCTCGCCCTCGGGCGTGTTCGCGGCGGGCAAGGCCCAGCCGATCCACACCGCGGGACGCTCGACGTCCGCATCGATCTCCTTCGTCGTGTGCTGGGCGACGAACGGCTTGACCTCGACGCGCGGCGCGGCGGCGCGCTTGGGAATCTTGGCGAACCACTTCGTGATCAGATCGACGGTCTGGTCGACCTGGAAGCCGCCCGCGACGAGCAGCGTGGCGCGCTCGGGGGCGTAGTACTTCTTCATGAACTCGCAGGCCTCGTCGAGCGTCGCGCTCGCGATCTGGACGTCGTTGCCGCCGATCATCCGCTCGTAGGCGTGGCCATTCGGATAGATCGCCGCCTCGACGCGCTGGAACACCTGGCCCTCGGCGCTCGACTGCGCGCGGATCTCGTTGCGCACGACCTCGCGCTCGCGCTCGAACTCGGCCTCGGGGATGGTCTTGCAGCCGTAGTACATGCGCATCGCCTCGATCTTCAGCATCGAGTCGAGGTTCTCGGCGCGCGACGTCATCCGGTAATGCGTCGTGTCCCAGTTCGTGTACGCGTTGAAGTCGGTGGCGAGGTCGATGATGGTCTGGAAGATCGGCGAGGTCTGCGGACCGTCGGGGCGCGTCTGGAACATCAGGTGCTCGACGAGGTGCGCGAGGCCGGCGCGGCCCGGCGGATCTTCGCGTGACCCGACGTCGTAGCGGATGTCGACCTCGACGAGGTGAGTCGTCTCGTCGGGCATCAGCACGAAGCGCATGCCGTTGGACTCCAGGCGTCCGCGACGTTCCGCGTGCGTGAACGCAAACTTCGGAGTCGTGGGGTTGCACGAGAACACGAACGCGGAGGCGAGCAGTATCGCCGTCACCCGGAACATCGACATGCGCGCGATCTTTGCCAAATCGGCCCCGATTGCAAGCATCTCGTCGGGGGAGGGGGCCGCTCACCGAAAATGACGGAGGCCGCCGACCAGGCTTCTCGCTGCGACACCCCCACGTCGCAGTTGGGTTTGGGGTGACTCTCCGGAGCCGTCTTGGGATAAGTTGCGCGCGATGTCTAAGGACCTCGACAAGGCGTTCTTCGGTCACCCAGCGGGTCTCTCGACGCTGTTCTTCACCGAGATGTGGGAGCGCCTGTCGTACTACGGCGCGCGCGCGTTCCTCTTCATCTTCATGACGACGACCGTGGCGAAGGGCGGGCTCGGGCTGGACGACGCGGCGGCGGGCCTGGTGATGGCCCTGTACCTGTCGTCGGTCTACCTACTCTCGCTACCCGGCGGATGGATCGCGGATCGGTTCCTCGGCCAGCGGCGGGCGGTCACGCTCGGCGGCATCGGCATCATGCTCGGCAATGCGTTCCTGGCGCTGCCGAGTAACGACTTCTTCTATCCGGGCCTGGGGCTGATCGCGATCGGCACCGGCCTCCTCAAGCCGAACGTCTCGACGATCGTCGGCCAGCTCTACAAGAAGGACGATCTGCGCCGCGACGCCGGCTACACGATCTACTACATGGGCATCAACATCGGCGCGTTCTTCGCGCCGTTCATCGGCTGGCTCATGGCGGAGAGCTCCGGCTTCCGCGTCCTGCTCGCCGACAATGGCATCGATCCGAACATGGCGTGGAAGTTCGCCTACGCGGTGCCAGCGGTAGGTATGGCGCTCGGCATCGTGCAGTACCTGATCGGCTACAAGAAGATGGGCGAAGCGGGTCTCCACCCGACCATCCCGAGCGACCCGAAAAAGGCCTCGCGCGATCGAGTCGTGTTGTTGACGATCATCGGCGGGCTCGTGGCGATCGTCGGTGGGGCCGTCGGGCTCGACGCGGCCGGGATCGTCAGCTTCAGCGAGGAGGCGATCGGCAACGCTTTCGGCGTCGGCCTGCTGATCGCGGCGGTCGCTCTGTTCATCGGGCTCTACAAGACGGCGCGCGATCACGGCGAGCGCAAGCGGGTGACCGCGATGATCCCGCTCTTCCTCGGTGCGGTCGCGTTCTTCGCCGTATTCGAGCAGGCGAGCACGACGCTCTCGGCGTACGCGAAGCGGCTCGTCGATCGAGATCTGATTGGCTTCCATCTCGAGGCGAGCGGCTATCAGTTGTTCAACGCGTTCTTCATCATCGTGCTCGCGAGCCCGTTCGCGTACATGTGGACCCGGCTCGCGAAGAGCGGCAAGGAGCCGTCGGTCGTGACGAAGTTCGCGATCGGCATGGTGCTGGCCGCGCTGTCGTTCGTCGTACTGATCCCGTCGCTGGGCTCGATCACGCAGCTCGATGAGCTCCAGAAGGCCGCGCTGGCGGTTAACCAAAATGCCGACCTGTCGTCGATCGCGCCCCACCTGCGGGTCAGCGGCATGTACCTGGTCGCGCTCTACTTCGTGTCGACGCTGTCGGAGATGTTTATCTCGCCGGTCGGTCTATCGAGCATGTCGAAGCTGGCACCGGAGCGCCTCGCCGGCATGGTGATGGGCACGTGGTTCCTCGCGGCGGCGATCGGCAACTACCTCGCAGGCCGCGCCGCCGGGTTCTCCCAGGCGCGCGGCTACTCGTTCCTCGTGTACACGCTGATCATCTCGTCTCTCGTGGTCGCCGCGATCCTGTTCATGGTCGCGCCGATGATCAAGCGGATGCTGGCCGGCAAGGCGTCCGCGCCGGCGGACCACAGCGAGAAGGCCGAGCCCGATCCGCTGCCCGCCGCGCGCACGCTCGACGACTGAACGGCCGGGTCTGTACGGCCTGCACCGTGGAGGACTCATGCACCCCGACGCGCGCGACGGCCTGACCCGGCTCGAGCGGATCATCCTCTGGCAGCTGCGCGAGGCGCAGAAGGAGCTCGGCCGCGAGTCGGTGCCGACCGCGCTGCTCTACGGCCGGGTCGTCGAGCACATCAACGTCACCGTCGAGGAGTTCCAGGCCGTGCTCGCGCGCCTGGTCGGCGCTCGCTACTAGATCGTCGGCCAGCGGGCCCAGTGCGCGCGCGCCTCGGGCGGGAGCTGGGCGAGCAGCCAGTCCCAGGTCGGCTCGGTGACGAGCACGAGCCCGTTCCGATAGCGCGGGTGAAAGCCGAGCGGCGGCGCGATGCCCGGCTCGGCGCGTGCGCGATCCAGCGCGGCGTCCAGTGGCGAGTCCTTGCCGATGAATGCGAGCGGCATCATGCGCACGCGCTCCGCGTACGGCACCGCGTCGGGCGTCAGGCTGACCTTCGCGCGCGCGTACCACGCGACCATGAACAGGATGTGGCGCTCGGGCACGATCACCGTCGCGCCGGGCGGGATCTGGCGGGCCGACGCCATCACCGCGCTCACCATCGCGGGGTGCGCGACGACCATGCCCTCGGTCGGCCTGCCGTGCGGGCACACCGCGATGACCAGCGCGAGCGCCGCGAGACCCGCGTCGCGCACGAGTTGCGGCAGCTGCGAAGTCGTCGCGTGATCGCCGTCGCGCCCGCGCCGCGGCAGCCAGGCGAGTACGGCATCGATCACGGCGCCGGCGACGATCGCGCCGCACAGCGCGAGCGGCACGAACGCGGCGAGGCGCAGCCGGAACCCGAGCCCTTGCGGATCGGAGACCGCGAGCCACGGCAACCCGATCACGAGCCCGAGACCGATCACGCCCCACATCGCGGCGCGCTCGCCGAGTGCACGCGACCCGCCCTGTCGCCGGTGGCGCGCGCGCAGGGCCACGATGGCGGCGATCGCCATCACCGCGGCGTAGGCGGCCTCGTGACCGAACGCGAGCGTGAGCCGGCCGGTCGCGAGCGCGGGCGCACTCCAGTGCGCGTCCGTGGTGAACAGATTGCCGACGAGCGCGGCATCGTGAGGTGACAGGAAGCGCTGCGGGAACACGAGGCCGAGCACGAGCGCGACGATCGCGAACACGACCACCGTGGCGAGCAGAACCAGCAAGCGGCGCCCGCGTAGCACCGCCCGGCCGCGCGCCTCCTCGATGGCGGCGGGGATCGCGATCACGATCAGTGCGCCCGCCGCGAGTTTGTGGGCGAACAGCGTCGCGATTAGCCCGCCGACGGCCGCGCCGATCCGCGCCCGCGACGGCGTCTCGAGTGCGCGCATCAGCAGCCACAGTGCCGTCAACCCGACCGTGAGCCCGACGCCCTGCTTGACGAACTCGATCGACAGATACGTCGAGCACGCGCTCGCCGACGCGAGGGCCGCCGCGACGAGGCCCGGCCCGCGTCCGCGATCGCGCCCGCCGCCACTCGCGCCCTCCATGGCGGGCCTGCCGTGCTGGACCCGCGCGAACCGCGCACCGACGGCGTACGCCGGCAGCGCGACCAGTGCACCGCCGAGGGCGGCACCCAGCTTGGCACCCGTGAGCGGGTCCGTCGCGTCCGCGAATGGCGCCATGAACCAG
>DAIRFU010000241.1:0-9676 GCA_036794935.1 Kofleriaceae bacterium
TCCGGCGGCCTCCATGATCGGCCCGGCCACCGGAGTGAATCCGGCGGCCTCCATGATCGGCCCGGCCACCGGAGTGAATCCGGCGGCCTCCATGCTCGGCACGGCCGACTCGCCGTGATCCAGGACGACGCCGCGTTCATCGGCTTCGTCACCGCCGGCGAGGTCTCGGCGCACCCGCTACCGCGCGGAGCCGACGGGCGCCGCCGGTTCGAGGTGGGGCTCGGCAACAAGATGGAGAAGCTCGATCTCGAGGCGTGCGTCGGGGTCGGCGACGAGCTGTGGGCTTTTGGCTCGGGCTCGACCCCGGCGCGCGAGACGATCGCGATCGTCGGGTACCGCACGCGCCTGCACGACGGCGCGCCGCTCTACCGCCGCCTGCGCGAGGAGATGTCGGGACCGACGGCGGCGGAGTCCTTTCGCGTGGCCCCCGTCGTCAACATCGAGGGGGCGACGATCGTCGGTGACGAGCTCTGGCTGTTCCATCGCGGCAACACCGGTCCGCACGATGCCGGACCGGCGGTGTTCAAGCTCCCCAGGGATGCGTTCGCGCTCTGGCTCGCGAGCGATGGGCCGTGTCCCGAGGTCGACTCGATCACGCCGTTCGAGCTCGGCACCTGCGGCGGTGCGCGGCTCGGCTTCACGGATGCCGTCGCGGTCGGTGGCCGCGTGTTCTACCTCGCTGCCGCCGAGGCATCGCCGAACGCGATCGATGACGGCGCGGTTGTCGCGTCGCAGCTCGGCGTGATCGATGGCGAGCGCGTGCGCGCGTGCGATCTCGTCGTCGCCGGCGCACCGCTCAAGGCCGAGGGCCTCGCGTTCGACCCCGACCGGCCGGGGCACGCCTGGATCGCGATCGATCCCGACGACGTCGACCAGCCGGCGCAGCTCTACGAGATCGAGCTGATCGGCCCCTGGTAGCTCGGCACGCGCGAGTCAGCGGATCCGCTCGAGGATCTCCTCGCGCGTCGCGACCTTCTTCTCGACGAGCAGCGCGAGCAGCTTGCGCAGGACGTCCTCGTCGCGCGCGATCCGCGCCTCGAGCGACGAGATGCGCTCCTGCAGCGCATCGATCTCGGCATCGCGCGCGGTGAGTGGTGGCGGGCCGGCCGCCGGTGGCGGCGTCAACGGTACGTCGATGGGCGTCGGGCGCATCACGCGCGGTGCCGGGCGCAGACCTTCGCGGCGGCGGGCCGCCTCGATCTCGCCGGTGCCCGGCCGCGGGGCCTGCGGGCCACTGGTACCCAGCGACACCGTGTCACCGAGATCGAGCGGCACCTCGCCGGGCCGATGGATCGTGCGCCCGAATCCGCGCCGGTAGTGCCGCGCGAGCGCGCGCTCGATCATCTTGGGGCCGGCGAGGTACGGACGGATGTTGAGCTGGGTGCGAATCCGGAGCTCGTCGCTGATCCCGAGGTTCGTCGGATCGGCCATCGCCACGTCGAGGAACTTCATCGGCTGCGCGAACGGGATCAGGTTGTGCTGCTCGGCCAGCTCGCCTGGCACGAGCTCGAGCACGCTCGGATGGATCTCGATGTGATCGAGATCGATCGCCGGCAGGTGGAGCTGGGCCGAGAGCACGCGCACCAGCTCGGCCTCGCTGACCAGCTTCATCTCTACGAGCTGGCGGCCGATGCTGCCGCCCCACCGCTTCTGCTCGTTGAGCGCCATGCGAAGGCCCTGCTCGCTGAGCACCCCCGCCTCGACCAGCATCTCGCCGAGCTTCTTGCGTGCCATCGTCAGGGTGAGACTACCGTGGCGGTTCCGGTCGCGGCCAGTGTGCCGAGGAACTTGCTCGACTGCGTCTTCGCGGCCCCGACGTCGAACACGACGAAGTGGCCGTCGCTCGAGCCCGCCTGCTTGTACTGGGCCGTGACCACGGTCGCCCCGTCGAGGTTGCCGCTGATCGGCGACGGCACGATCGACCGGCCGCGCAGCGTGAGCCCCTCGAGCTGCACGGCGTCGGGCAGCTCGACGAGGTCGCCGCCGAGCGAGGTCGCGAACGCCTCGATCGCCTGGTTCGGCGTGTAGTGGTCGGTGAAGCCCTCGGTGTGGAACACGTTGCGCGGCGCGAGTGGCGCGCCGTCGGGTCCGGTCTGCATGCGCCGCACCATGAACTGCGCGTAGTTCACCATGTCGGAGCGCTCCATCGCCATCTGGGCGAGCGCGAGCGTCGGGTTGTCCTCGTCGACGGGCTGGTCGCGGATCAGGGTCGCGATCAGGTCCGGGAAGTCGAGCGGCTCGGTCTTGTGGAGCACGCTCAGGTAGAAGACGCCACCGGTGCCCGAGAGCACCGCGCCCTCGAGCGCCGGCTCGAACGCGACGAAGCCCGGACCGGTCAGGCCGCCTTGCGAGTGGCCGAAGAAGAACACGCGATCCGGGTCGAAGTGGATCGTGCGCATCCCGTCGGCGATCGAGAGGCCGAGCGCGAGCCGCATCTGCGACCAGGCGTCGGCCGCTCCCTGCAGCGGGTTGTCGCGCGCGGCGACCGGGTTGTTGAAGTTGAAGAACTCGATGCTCGGATCGCCATGGGTCGGATCGCGCGGACCGTGCAGCACCTGGTCGGTCGAGATCACCGCGATGCCCTCCGCGGCGAGCCGCTCCGCGGTGCCGTCCTCGACGAACGACACCCAGTCACCGCCGGTACCGTGCTGGTAGATGCAGATCGGCAGCCCGCTCGCCGGCACCGGGATGTTCGGCACGGTGACCGCGAACCGCATCGACTCCATGCGCTGGATGACCGCCGCGCCGTCTGCACCGACGACGATCTCGCCGCCTGTCGCGATGTACGGGGGCTCGCCGGCTTGGAGGTTCGGCGCGTCGTAGTTGCCCGTGAACAGCGTGAACGAGGTCGACATCATCCCCGCCATCACGTCGCGCGCGATCGGCGCCGGTGTGCCGAACACCGCCTTGCGGATCGCCGGCACGATCTGGGTCGCGTGCTGGGTCGTGAACACGGCGGCCGCGATCACGTCACCGCGCTCGTCATCGCCGGGCTCGTCGAGCCACGCCATCAGCGGTGCGTAGACCTCGCGCGCCTTCGCGAGTGCCGCGCCGCCGCCATCGGCCGCGAGTGCCGACCAGTCCGACTGCGCGCCGACGCCGCCACCACCGAGTGCCGCGACCCGGCGCGTGATCACGAGCGCGTACGTGGTGCCGTCGGCGAGCGGAAACCCGGGATAGGGTCGCGCGACGAGCCGGTCGTCACCCATCGTCTGCGTGCCCTCGGGCCGGAACGTGGCGACGATCGGCACGCGCGTGCCGCGATCCGGCGAGTCCGGATCGACGTCGACGAGGTACACCGCCGCCCCCGCCTGCATCGATCCCGCGGGCGTCGGCAGGCTCGCCGGATCGAGCTCGCCGGAGAACCGGGCAAAGATCGCCGCGTTGAGCCCGAAGCCGTCGAGGTCGCGCTCGACGATGGTGCGCACGGTATCGGCGATCACGCTGTTCGTCGGAAACTCCGACAGATCGAGGCTGCCGTCGCCGTGGCGCCACAGATCGTTCGGGAACGGCAGCGCGTAGAAGTCATCGCCGGTCGTGCTGCCCGGCACGGCAAAGTAGGCCGTGACGCCGTCGTCGGCGCAGCCGGCGGCCACCAGCACGCAGACGGCGAGAGCGACCCTCATGCCCGCACGGTATCACCCGGCCCGGCGGCTCCACCCGGATCTTTTACAAGGGGTCCTAGAGCCCCGAGATCGGGATCGAGACCGTGCCGAGATCGGTGACCTTGTTCGGGGCCTGGATCTGATTCGTCAGCGCCGGTGCCGTGCCGAGGGACTCGTCGGCGCCGTTGAGCGCGGAGATGGACACCGTGTAGCCACCGGCCGGCAGGGCTGCGGTCAACCCAGCTCCGTCCAGGCAGTCGAAGACGTCGTCGTAGGCACTCGTGCTGCTCGTGACCGTGCTGATCATGTCGACACTGTCCGTGCCCGCGGCCGCGCACGTGAGTGGGTTGTTCGTCACCTCGCCCACGAGGTCCCACGTCCACTTGAAGTAGCCGCCATCGGTGTAGATGTTCGCGGTGAAGGAGAGCCCGGTCCCGGTCAGATCGAGGATCGCCGACGTCGAGCTCGCGTACTTCATCGTGTCGGTCGCGTTCGTGCTCTCGAGCCACACCCGATAGCGGCCCTCGGTCAGCGGCGCGACCGTGCCGGATCCCGCGCTGCAGCTGAACAGGTCGATCACCACCGGCCCCACGTTCACGTCGTCGGCGCCGAGGAGCTGCGAATAGACCGCAATGGTGTCGTACGACGCCGGGCATGGCTGGATCGCGTTCGCGATGGTGCGGAACGACCAGCTCACGCCGTACTCGTACTTCGCCTCGATCGTACACGTCGAGGAGCAACCGTCGCTGCTCTCGACGCCGCCGTCGTCACACTCCTCCGTCCCCTCTTCGACGCCGTTGCCGCAGGTCATCTCCAGCATGCAGGTGGCCGAGCAGCCGTCGCCGTCGGTCGTATCGCCGTCATCGCACTGCTCGGTACCCTCGAGGAGGGCGTTGCCGCAGCTCATCTCGATCGCGCACGTCGCCGAGCAGCCGTCCGCGCTCGTCACGTTGCCATCGTCACATTGCTCGCCAGGATCGAGCTCGCCGTCACCGCAGACGGCCTCTTGCGGTGACACCGAACCGCAAGACGCGAGCAGGCACCACGTGAACACACCCGACCAGATCGCACGCGACATGATCCCAGATAACGCGATCGTCAAATCGGCCGCAAGCTCAAAGGGCCGCCCGGATGAGCAACCGGGCGCTGCAGGCCGAAAACGAAGATGCCCGCCAAAGCGGGCACCTGGCTAACGACTCGTGAGCGACGCCGTCAGTCGATCGGGACCATGACCGTGCCGAGGTCGGTCACCTCGTTCGGCGCGGTGATGACCTCGTTGTCGAGCACCACCGAGTCACCGAGCTGCAGGTTCGCAGCGTCGAGCGCGTGGACCGAGACCGTGTACGTGCCCTCGACGTAGCCGGCGGTGATGCCGAACCCGTCCTCACAGTCGAAGATGTCGCTGTTGGCATCACTGGGATTCGACACCAGCGATCCGATCGACTCGACGCCATCCGCACCGGCCTCCGCGCAGGTGAGCGGAGCGCTGGTGGCCGAATCGACGAGCCCCCACTGAACCTGGAAGTAGCCGCCGTCCACGAGGATCTGGCTGTTGAACGTCTTGTCCGCGGTCGTCACGTCGACGAACGCCGACAGCGACTTCGCGTACACGTCCGTGTTGTCGTGGTTCGCGATCTCGACCCACGTGAGGTACAGGCCCGGCTCGAGCGGCGCGCTCGTGCCCGCCCCATCGCTGCAGTTGAAGAGGTCGACGACGACCGGACCGACGTTGTTGCCGGCCGAATCGACCGGCTGGTTGTACAGCGCGGCGGTGTCGAAGGTCGGCGGACAGCTGGCGGCGGAGTTGGTCGCCTCGCTGCGCAGAGACCAGGTGGCGCTGACGAGGGCGAAGTCGCCGCCGTCGTCTCCGGTGTCGTCACCGGACTCGATGATGCAGCCTGCGGCCTGGCTGACGGTCAACGCGATCAAGCTTGCTAGAACAAATCTCTTCATGTGCGTTCTCCCTCGGGTCGTCGTGGATGGGCCACGTTTGGACGACGCGGCACAGTATCTCTTCACCCGCACGAGTAAGGCAAGGATCGCGCCAGGCTCCTGTGACCGCGCGCAACTCTACTGGCAGATGCACGGCTGCAGATCGCATGACGACACTTCGAGCAACAGCTCGATGCCGCCCAAGCTGATGGTATTGCCCGCGATCACCTTGCGCTGCTCCGGAGCCGGCGCACTGTAGGTGCTTGGCAGTGCAGGCGTGTCATTGGCGCAGAGTGGCCTCACGTTCAGCAGCGTGAGCCCCTCTGGAAGCTCGAATTTCGTGACTCCGTGATCATCGTCGCACGGCCAACTTCGCGTCGCCTCGCCACCCTCGGGCGCAGGCCACACGAGCTGGATTTTTCTCACCTCCACGACCTGGTTGGTAGGTTCGAGCGTGATCGCACAGTCCAAGAACGTGTGATCCGAGCCCGATTTCGCGCGTAACTTCCAGCTCAGCTCCACGGCACCGCCGTCCACGTCCGCACAGCCGTGAACGCCGAGACACAGCGCAAAGACCACAGCGCGTAGCGGCCCGGCCACGGTCACAGGGTGCCACATTTGACCGCCCACCGTGCGCGTGTTATCGACGAAACACTCATTATGCCAGGGTTTTCGCCGACGCATGTCTCGTCAGCACTGGCGGCCAAGCTGGACATCCCGCATCTGTTCGGGCAGTCGCACTGGATCGTCCAGGCGGTCATGGTCCTGCTCGCCGTCATGTTCGTGGTGGGCCTTTACATCATCATCTACAAGCGGCTCTACATCGGCCGCGCATCCGCGGAGTCCGCGCGCTTCATCGAAGCGTTCTGGAAATCACGCGACATCGAGCAGATCTACAAGCAAGCGCAGGCGCTGCGGAACAGCCCCATCTCGCAGATGTTCGTCGCGGGCTACACCGAGCTCGCGAAGCTGCAATCCGACGAGCAGCTCAAGGACGACCGGGAGGGCAACCTCGCGAACATCGAGCGCGCACTCCGTCGCGCACACACGCACGAGACCACCAAGCTCGAGTCGATGGTGCCGTTCCTTGCCACGACCGGATCGGCGGCGCCGTTCATCGGCCTGTTCGGCACCGTGATCGGCATCCTGTTCGCGTTCCTCGACATCGCCGATCCCAAGAACACGGCGGCAGCGTCGATCAAGACGGTCGGCCCCCACATCGCCGAGGCACTGTTCGCGACCGCGATCGGCCTGGTCGCCGCGATCCCGGCCGTCATGGCGTTCAACTACTTCATGCGGCGGATCAAGGTGCTGCGCTCCGAGATGGAGACGTTCGCGCAGGACTACCTCAACATCATCAAGCGGCACTTCCTGAGGTAACGCGCGATGGCCATGTCATCCGGCGGAGGAGACGACGATCTCAAGAGCGAGATCAACGTGACGCCGCTCGTCGACGTCATGCTGGTGCTGCTGATCATCTTCATGATCACGGCCCCGATGATGAATACCGGCGTCAGCCTCGAGCTGCCGCAGATCGCGGCGGAGAACATCGAAGATCCCGAGGGCAAGCTCGTGCTGTCGATCGGCAAGGACAGCCACATCTTCCTCGGCGGCACGCAGATCACGTGGCAAGACCTCGAGGCGAAGCTCAAGAGCAACGACCGCGTGCAGAAGGAGAGCTCGCTCTACATCGAGGCCGACACGCACCTCGAGTACGGGGTGGTGATCACCGCGATGGCGCTCGCGAAGAACGCGGGCGTGGCAAACGTCATGTTCCTTACCGATCCGTCGACCCACCTCGATCTCGGCAAGCTCGACCAAGGCCAGCTGGCCACCGAGGCGTCCAAGTAGATATGTCGCTCCGAGACAGCGAGATGCAGATCGTGTCGATCGTCGGCGCCCTCGTGCTGAGCACGGCGCTGATCGTGCCGACCGTGTGGTTCACGAAGGCCGCCAAGGCGCAGGACGCGCCGCTCGCCGACAACCGGCAGGTCATCGAGGCGACGCTCGCGTACCGCAAGAAGCCGCAGAAGCAGCCGCAGAAGAAGTTCGACCAGCCCGAGGTCGTCAAGCCCAAGGGCGTCTCGCATGACGAGAACAAGAAGGTCGAGGAGAAGAAGGAAGAGAAGAAGCCGGAGAAGCAGCCGAAGATCGATCCGGACGATCCGTTCAAGGGCATCCGCCGCCCCGACGAAGAGGTAGGCCGGCCCACCACGGAACCCGAAGGTGATTTCAACGGCAGCGAGAAGGGCTTCGCACCCGAGACCAAAGGCGACCCTTATTTGGGCGAGTTACGCGCGGACATGAATTTTGTGTTCCCCACGATCGCCAAAGCGCAGAGCATCCCGATTGGCTGCATCCATCTCCAGCCTGATGGCAAGATCAAGGCCACCACGTTCGACCCGCCCATCGGCAAGAGGGGCGACGACGACCTGCAGATCGCCGCCGAGGCTGCTCTCAAGCAACTGAAGAAGACCCGCAATCAGGATCCCAAACCGGTCCCGACGTACCTCCTCGAGCTCACGAAACAATGGCTATGCTTCAAGTTCAGCGTCTCCTCGGAGTAGTCGCGCTCGTGGTCGCCGCGTCGGCGGTGCACGCGCAGCCCAGCGGCACGGTCATCGACGTCAGCGGCACGAAGGGCGGCAAGTATCCGATCGCGCTGCCGGCGGCGCCGGATAACGACGCGGTCGCGAAGGAGATCGCGCAGGTCGAGAGCTTCGATCTGTCGGTCGCCGGCCCGTTCAAGGTGCTCGATCCGCAGTCGTTCCTCGCCGATCTGCGCGGCGAAGGGCTGGGGATCGATCCGCAGAAGTGGAAGGACGTCGGCGCCTACGGCGTGATCAAGTATCGCGCGACGCCGGATGCCATCGACTTCAAGCTCTACGAGGTCAGCAAGGGCAACAAGCCGTCGCTCGAGAAGTCGTACAAGCGCGCGGGTACCGACACGCGCACGATCGTGCATCGCTGGTGCAACGCGGTCGTCAAGTACTACACGGGCGAGTCGGGCTTCTTCGGCTCGAAGATCGCGTTCACCGCGAAGGGTCGCGGCAAGAGCTCGATCATGGCGATGGACTTCGACGGTCACAACGCCTACCGGATCTCGAACAACCGCTCGACGAACATCCTGCCCGCGTGGTCGCCCTCGGGCGGACAGATCGCGTACACGTCGTTCATGCGCTCGAACCCCGACCTCTACGTCGGGCCCGCCGGCGGTGGCCGGCCGAAGAAGCTGTCGAGCCAGCGCGGCATGAACACCGGCGCGTCGTGGTCACCCGACGGCAGCAAGATCGCAGTGACGCTCTCCAAGGACGGCAACCCCGAGATCTATGTCATCAGCGCGAGCACCGGCGCCGTGATCTCGCGGCTGACCAAGGATCGCGCGATCGACACGTCGCCGACGTGGTCGCCGAACGGCAGCGAGATCGCGTTTGTCAGCGACCGCAACGGCGGCCCGCAGATCTTCGTGATGCCGGCGGGCGGCGGCGCGGCGCGCCAGGTGTCGTTCAACGGCAACTACAACACCACGCCGACCTGGTCGCCAAAGACCGGCAAGCGCATCCTCGCGTACACCACGCGCGACGGCGGCAAGTACGACATCGTCACGCTCGATCTCGACACCAAGCAGATGACCCGCATCACGCAGAACGAGGGCTCGAACGAGGAGCCGTCGTTCTCCCCGGATGGCCGGGCGATCGCGTTCTCGCGCGCCGGCCAGGGCATCTTCATCGCGAACGCCGACGGCACGGGCAAGGCGGTCAAGGTCTACAGCGGCGCCACGACCGGCGTCGAGTGGGGCCCGGCGCCACGAGACTAGGCTGCGTGTCGCGCCGAGTGCAGCGCGACGTAGGCCGCGAGGTGCTCGGACGTGAGCACGCCGACCGGCAGACCGTGATCGAGCACGAGCGCGACCGCATCCGGCTTCTCGCGCAGCTTGTCGAGCACGACCTCGAGCGACTCGCCGGGTGACACGAGCACGATCTCGCGCCGCGCGACGGTCCCGACGGTCGCGTCCGGACCGGCGTGCGCGAGCGCGGTCGCGACGTCGCTGCGCGTGATCAGGCCGAGCGGTCTGCCGTGATCGATCACCGGGAGCTGCTCGAGCCCGCCGGTGAGGAGCAGCGAGGCCGCGTCCTCGA
>DAIRFU010000242.1:0-9655 GCA_036794935.1 Kofleriaceae bacterium
TGATCTCAGCTCGTGTGGCAGCCCGGTGGCAGCAGGAGAGTTTGTCGAGCTACTCTTCCCCTCCAGTGGGGGAGAAGAAGCGCTACGCCCTGAACGTCGTCGGGCCGTTCTACGTGGAGGATGGTTGCTGCACTTCCTGTGGCGTTCCCCAGTCGATTGCGCCAGTGCTGTTCGCCGAGAACGACCAGGAGCACTGCTACGTGCGGCGACAGCCGGAGGGCGATGCCGAGACCGACGCCATGCTCCGGGTCGTCGCAACACAGGAACTGGGCTGCATCCGGTATGGCGGTTACGATCTGGCCATTCTGCGCCGCCTTGTCGAAGGTGGTGAGGGCGACCAATGCGACCAGCGTGCGCCACGCGGCGTAGTTCCGATTCGTCGGGACCACGTGCGGTTCGCGGCGAAGCCACGCCCGACTCCATGGACCGCGAGGGAGATCCTCGAACGAATGGTGGCCTTCAACGCTCGGTGGCGAGCAACGTCGCTGCACGAGGCCTCGGGCGCTTCGGCTTCGGTTTCAGTGTCGTGGTTCGAGGACAACTACCACCGCATCGATGCCTTCTCCTCGGACAAGAGCGACGTCTGGATAATCCGTCACCACGGTCCGTCCCGTCCTATCGGACGCGATCCATGACTGGCTCGTAGAGGACTCGGCCTTCGAGTCGTTCCGATGGCAGACACGAGAGCAATCGGAAGCTGATGGCGCCTCGACCAAGACACCTTGGTAGGACTCAAGCTCAGGCCGACTGCGGTGCGCCTCTAGCGATCAATCGAAGCGGCCGTCATCGCGAGCGAGATACCTGACAAGGCATGTGTGGAGGAGCGCCCACGCCGGGAATTGAAGCCTCGCGACAACGCGAGCGCAGTCGTCGCGGAACGCCGCCTTCTCGATCGTTACGATCTGCATGAAGTCGACGAGATAATGGTTCGGTTCCTCTGCGTCCGGCCATGCAGGCACATAGAACTGTCGCGAGTACTCGTAACGCCGTAGTGCTCGCAGCTGCTCGTCCGGGACAGGTTCCGCCAACGCGACGAGCGGCGCGATCTGCGACCGCAGTTCGTCGTCGCGGTGCATGTCGCACGTGTTCCCGATGATCATCCAGTAATCGAAGGTCACGTCGGTGACGATGGCGTTACCCGAGGCATCGATGCAGGGCGCTGCGCTCTCCAGCTTAACGATGTCGCCTTGGCAGGCAAACCCGCCAACGAACGCGCCCGTCTGGTAGAAGCGCGCGTCGAACTCCGGGCCCGAATCGAGGATCTTCGAGATGACGTCCTTGAGATCGTCTCGGTCCGCGATCGACGGCCATCGCCCCGTGTCGAACAGCTGCATCCAGCTACTTCGTGCGGGGCTTCAGCAGCCGACGCGTCGTTGCCTTGGGGAGATTGTTGGCCATCAGCTTGCTAACCATCGCTTCGGCTTCCTCGCTCACCTGGAGGATACCTGCGGAGCGCAGCTGGTTCACGACGGCTGTCGTGTTCGACTTGATGTCGCGGCGCACGAGAGGCGCCTGCGTTGGCATCTCGCGCACGAGGGAAAGATTCTCGGGCAACGGCGTCTCGGAGGTCGCGATCGATTCCACGATGATCTGGATCTGAGGCTTACGAGGGAGTCGGCTTGGCTCCATCGTGCCCTCGGATAGGTAGGTCACGAACGCTGCATCGAGACTCATTGCGCCGCCTCCATCCATTCGATCAGCTTTGGACCAGCCGCCATCATGAACACCTGGAAGATGTCGTCGGAGAACCGCTCCAGCAAGCCCGGAACTTCCCCGATCTTAACCGTGCCTTCCACGAAACGGTCAGTATCCAGCCGGAAGTGCTGGTCCTTCGCGCCGCGTGCCATCAGCAGGCCGTACTTGACCGTCATTTTTCCCGGATCACGGGGAGCTGTGACTTCTGCGAGATAGTTCGTCGATGTGTCGATGGACGCCAGTCCGCCGGGGATAGAGGCGAACGCCGGGGTCAGCAACTGGGCCCACGGTATCTCGGCCCCGAAGTGCGCCGCCAAATTCTTCTGTTCGATGATGTTCACGTAGCGAAGGCCGAGGCGAACTGGAACGGGGCCGTAAGCGTTGAGAGCATCGAGGACAAGGCCAACGTCCTTGATCAGCGTTGCTCGCTCCTTGTGAGCCGCGTACTCGATGCTGACCGAGGTTGGTTCCAGGGAGGCGACAGTCGGCTCATCCACAGCGATGAATCGGTGCGTTCTTCCCGATCGCACGACACCAGCCGGGCTAGCTCGTGACCCGAAGTTCACTTCGAGCATCTGCGTCTCAACCGCTTCGTAGCCGGGGAAGCGGGGCCGCAACTTCTCCTGGAAGTCGGCGTAGTGCTCCGTCGTCTTCAGAATCGGGTGGAAGCGCAGCTGCACAACGACGGTGGCAAGCGTGTTCTTGCTAAACGTCTTGACCGCGTGCTCGGAGAGAGTCCAACCCACGGTCGTGGCGTACCACATCGAGATCCCTGTGACGATCCCTGCACAGCCGCGAATGTCGTAGAGGCTATCCGGCAGCTGAATCCGACGTACCGGCAGCGCGCAACAGCGGACCAAAGAGCACGGCGATCACGTCCTCATGCTCGTCGCCGCCACCTTTGGCGTCATCATCCGCGCCGTCTCCGCCTTCCAACTCAACGCGCAGGCCGCGCGATACGTGATCGTGAAGTCGCATCCCGAGGAACCGGACACCAAGCAGAAGTGCTTGCAACGTGCTGTCGCCGAAGATGGTGTGGCTTCGCTCCAGACCTTCCATCACGACTTCACATGCGCAGTCCTGGGCGCCGACAACGGGCGCCGCGACCGCGATCCGGCCGTCGATGCGCGTGCCGTCCGCCTGCACGAAGACGACCTTCTCCTCCGCGATCCATTGCGCCATGCCCGAAGCCTACTCGTGGTTCGCGCGACGGCGATGCGCGTTGGTCGATCGTCGCGTGGGACTTCGAGCAGTACGCTCGTCTCCTCGCGGCGGCCAAGGCCGAGGGCGACGAGTGGTACACCGCTGCGTGCTTGGCTGGTGAAGCTGGCCTGCGCGTCGGAGAGGTCAAGGCGCTCCGTTGGCGTGAAGACGTCGACATGATTGCCAAGACCGTCACGGTGAATCAGCAGACCCGGAACAAGCCGACGACGACCCCGAAGGGACGCACGCGGCGGACAATCCCGATGACGTCAACGATGTACGATGCGCTCAAGCGGATGTCCGTCATCCGTGAAGGGCTCGTTGTGCGGAACGTCGACGGCACTCAGAAGTCAGACGACCAAGCGGATCGACGAGACGATGCGGTACGTCCACGTCGCCAGCGCGCACCGCCGCGACCTGCCCGAGTGCGTGCAGCTCGCGGCGCAGGGCATCGGCGATCCAGACCGTCGCGTGCTCGCGATGTTGGGAGCGCGTGGCAGCTACGTGGCAGCAGCGGCCGACGAGAGAAAAGAAGTCAGGGAGTCAGCCTGACTTAAGAGTGCGAGCGGGGGGACTCGAACCCCCACGAGCTTTCGCCCACAGGAACCTAAATCCTGCTTGTCTACCAGTTTCAACACGCTCGCGTGAGCCGGACGTATAGCACGTGTACAGCGCACGCGGTTCGGGCTCGCGTGATGCATCCGCAACGCATGGATCGATCGTTAGCCGCGATCGGGCGTCGCGTTCAGCCCGCGGCTTCTTCCGCTTCGATCGCCGCCTCGCCATCGCGAAACGACGGGTACCGCAGCTCGAGCTCGAGCTCGCGCTTGAGCTTCGCGTTGCGGATCTTGCGATTGCGATGCGCGACGCGCGCCTTGCCCGGCTCGTACATCTGGCGATACGGCGGCAGCGGCACACCGAGGCGCTCGGCGAGCCACGCCGCGTACGCACCCTGCGTGGTCGGCTCGTCGTCGCCGACGAGGTAGATCGATTTGGACGGTGCCTTCTGCTCGGCCGCGGCCACGATTCGCGCGACATCGTCGACGTGAATGCGCGACGTCACGTGCTGGCCGTCGTCGAGGATCTTGTAGTCGCCGCGCCGCATCCGGGTGCGCACGCCGCGCCCGGGACCATAGACCGGCGCGAGGCGCAACATGACGGTGCGCAGCCGCTCGAACGGCGCGCGCTCGACCTCGGCCTCGTCACTGCGTACGTTGTGCATCGCGGCGTCGGGGGAGAGCGGCGTGTCCTCGTCGATCCACGTGTCGTCGTCGGGCTGGTCGCCGTAGAGGCCGCACGAGCTGAAGTAGATGAAGCAGCTCGCGCCACCGCCGTAGGCGGCCTGCAGCGCGGCGCGCATCGCGTGGCCCGGCGGCAGGGTGGCGACGGGCGGGATCGAGTAGACGACGGTCGCGCCGTGCATGCTCGCGAGCGCGGAGGTGAAGTGCTTGGGCGTGCTCGCGTCGAGGAACTTGACCTCGGCACCGAGCGCGGCGAGCGGCTGGAGGCGACCGGTCGAGCGCGAGCAGACGCGCACGGTGCGGCCCTGGGCGAGCGCGGTCTTCGCGAGGCGCGTACCGACGTAGCCGCAACCGAGGATGACGAGCGGAGTCACCGGCGCATGGTAGCGCGCGCGGCTCAGGCGATCAGCTCGGCGTGGTCGATCCAGACGGCATCGGGGCCGTGATACGCGCCACGCGTGATCGCGCGGGCACTGCGTCGCGCCCTGGCGAGCGCGGGGACTAGATCGATGCGCAGCGCGCCACCGGTGAACGGCCGGGGGGCGGCACCGGATGCGTGCTCGAGACCGAGCGCGATCTCGAGCGAGGCGGCGCCGGTGTACGGATCGATCGCCAGGCTGCGCAGCCGGCGTAGCTCGATCACGCGCGCGGCGGCGGCGGGCGCGGACTCGATCGTTCCCGGCCAGGAGCCGAGTGCGACGTCGAGGTTGCGCACGCCACCGTTCGGATCGCGGCCCCGCAGCGCACCCTCGCGAGGCGATAGCCCGACTCCTGCGGCGACGCCGCGCTCGACGAGCGTGAACCGGCGCACCGCACCTCCGTGATCGCCGACCGGCGCGGAGAGCACGCCGTAGTCGAGGGCGCCGTTGCTCGCGATCGTGAGCGGCTCGGGCACCTGATCGGCGCCCGGCGCGATCGGCCGGTGCTCGCGGTACCGGGTGAGGCCTTGCCGCTCGACGACGGCATCGGCCTGGTTCGCGAACGCGGCCCACACGCCCAGGCCGCCGTGGAGCATGGCGTCGGTGGCGAGGACGAGCGAGCACGGGCCGGGGGCGGGCGCGGTGGCGGCCGCGAGGAGATCGAGATCGCGCCTGGCCTCGGCGAGGGCCGTGTCACCGTCGAGGGCGGCGAGCCGGCGTGCCTCGCGCGCGATGACGAGGGAGTGGGCGCCGCTGGTGACGAGCGCATCGAGGGAGAGCAGGGTGGCGTCCCAGCGGGTGTGGAAGCCCTGGCGCGCGACGACCTCGACGTGCTCGCGCAGCGTGGTCGCGCGGGCGGCGGTCTGGGCGGGACGGCGGAGCGCGCGCAGCACACCGGCCGCGATCTCGAGCGGCGGCTGGGTTGCGAGCGTCGTGTCGGCGAGCGCGACACGCGCGGGCGCGGCGAGCGGCTGCGAGAGCCACGCCTGGCCGATCGACGACTCCGCGAGCGCGACGGCCTGGTCGATCGCCGCGGTGGGCACGCCATCGACGGCATCGAGAGTGACCGACGCGGAGCCCCGACCGGCGGGCGAATCGACGTGCACGGTGACCTGCCAGACGACGCGGTGCTCGACGCGGTGGACGCGCGCCGGCTCGTCGATGGTGGCGAGGTCCCGGACGCGCTCGACGACGGCCCAGTCGGCGACGCCGCGGCGGGTCAGCGCGCGTGCGAGCTCGTCGCGCGTGATCACGCGGGCCTCCGCCGCGCACGCAAGGGGCCCTTGCCGACGAGCCACGGCGCCTCGATCGATCGCCAGCGCGGCTGCCCGTCGATCTCGTCGCGTATGCCGATCACCTGGGTCTGCCTGGAGACCGCGGTGATCGAGCCGAGCACCTGCGCGAGATCGCCGACGAGCTCGATGTCGGCATATTGCCGGCCGGTGCGCTTGCCGCCGGTGTGCTCGCGCGCGCGCGCCACCGCGAGCGCGAGGTGGCCACTCGCCGGATCGACGGTGATGTCGAGGGGGCCCTCGAGCAGGAACCCGTCGGCGAGCAGCGCGGCCGCCTCGGTGGTGCCCGCCGCGAGGCGCAGGTGCGACGGCATCGGCTCGGCGAGGCCGACATGGCCCGGCCGGCGCACGCGATCGAGTCGCGCCGCGACCGTGCCGCGATCGATCAGCGTGATGGGCGCAGCGGGCGTGCCGGCATCGTCGAAGCGGTAGCCGCCGTAGGCGTGCGGCGCGCCCGGATCGTCGACGAGCGTCAGTGCCGGCGCGGCGAGCTGTGCGCCGGTCGCGAAGCGCTGCGCGACCTCGGGGCGCCGAGTCGCGGTGGTGGTGAGCAGCGCCGCCACCGCGGCGTCGAGCACGCGCGCGACCACGGCCGGCTCGAGCGCGAACGCGTACTCGCGATCTTCGAACGCGCGCGGCGTCATCAGCGCGAGCGCACCCTCGCGCGCGGCGACGAGCTCGTCGTCGTCGAGGTCCTGATCATCGATGCCGCCGGTCCAGGCGCGCGCGGCCTCGCCGAGCACGGGATGGGTGCCGTTCCACGCGACGCGCGTGATCGATTTGCGCACGCGCACGAGCCGCTGCTGCTGGTCGCGGCCGGGCGCGACGGACCAGATCCGCGCGTCGTCGAGATCGAGCACGGCCGCGGAGTAGACGATGCGGCTCGACAGGTCGCGGTCGCGCCGGGCGAGGGCCGTGACGCGCGCGAGGATCTGCTCGTCGGAGAGGAGGTCGGGATCGGGCTTCACGGGTGCGAAGCCCGCCGGCGGGCGACCGAAGCCGATGCTCGCGGCACGGGCGCCCTTGCCGGCGAGCACCTCGACGGCTGCGGCGATGCCGTCGCGCGACAGATCGTTCGTGACCTGCTCGCGCGTCATGCCGGCAGCATCGCGCGTCGTGATCACCAGGCCATCGCAGCGCGCACGCGCGACCCCGGCACCGAGCACGTCGACGGCCGTGGTCGTTCGCTGGCGGCTGACCGCGAGGACGTGCGGTGAGGCGAGGCCCGCACCCTGGAGCTTCGCGACGGCATCGTGCAGCCACGTTCGCAACTCGGGGTCGAGCTCGGTGGGGCGCCGGCGCACGTGTCGGGCCGGCCCGCCGCACGCGAGCAGGACGGCTTGCGCCGACGCCACGCCGAGGGAGGCGAGCACCTCTCGCCGGGACCACGTCACCGGCCCAGCTTATCGCTACTTCTTGGCGACGTGCCCGTGCACGCTGCCATCGATCTTCAGCTTCGGCCGCTTCGCGCCGCCGTGCTTGAGGCTGACCTTCGCGCCCGGCGCACCGTGCTCGATCCAGGCGGCGACGTGGTTGAAGTCGGTGAACCGTGACGATTTGCCGGGTGCACCGAAGAATGACATCAGCACCTCGCGACCGCCGAACCGGGCAGCGGTCACGAAGCAATAGCCGGCGGAGTGGGTGTAGCCGGTCTTGCCGCCGATCACGTCGTACTCGTGGACGACGAGCGGCTGGTTCGTCGAGCCATAGGCGATCTTTGCGGCGCCCCACTTGGCGACGATCACCTCGTAGGGGTCGCCCATGATCTCGCGCAGCACGTCGTCATCGAGGGCGGCCCGCAGCGCGATCGCCATCTCGCGCGCCGTCGAGACGTTGCCGCGCAGCCCGGTCGGATCGGTGAACTTGGTCCGCTTGAGGTGGAGGTCCTTGGCGATGCCGTTCATCGCGGCGACGAGCTGTTTGGGGGTCATGCCGGCGGCGCGCCCAAGCGCGGTCGGGGCTCGGTTGTCTGACGCCATGAGCATGGCGCGCAGGAGGTCCTTGTTGCGGAACATGCGCCGGATGTCGAGGCGCGTCCTCGCGCCGCCCAGCGCCTCGTTGACGTCGGTCCGCGTGATCTCGGTCCAGGCCTCGAGGTCGATACCCCGCTTGCGAACGGCCATGGCCACGAAGATCTTGGTCGTCGACGCGATCGGCCGGACCTCGTCGGCATGTTTACCGAAAAGCTCCGCGCCGGTCGCCGCGTCCAGGACGACGACGGACTCCGAAGACACGTCGGGGAGCTCGTCGGCCCACGCGGTGTGGCCGAGGAGTCCCACGATCACCCACAGTACGAAAGGGCGCATCATGATCCACGTAACACGTAGGCCGGGGAGCCGCGACTTTACAGCGGCTTGTGAGCTAAGATGACTGCTCGCGGAGTGGACATGGATCCTCAAGCCGGGGCCTCGTCGCCAGATCACATCATCGGCCAAACCGTCGGCAACTATCTGGTCACCCAGAAGTTGGGCGAAGGTGGCATGGGCTCGGTGTATCTGGCCGAGCACCCGACGATCGGTAAGAAGGTCGCGCTCAAGGTCCTGCACGCGGAGTTCGCGAGCAACCCCGAGGTCGCCGACCGCTTCTTCACCGAGGCCAAGGCGGTCAACGCGATCGGCCACCCGAACATCGTGGATATCGTCGACTACGGCGTGCTGCAGAGCGGGCCCGAAGGACGCGATCGGCTCGTGTACTTCATCATGGAGTACCTCAACGGGCTCACGCTCTCGCAGGTGATCCGCACCGAGGCGCCGCTGCCTCCCGAGCGCGCGCTCACGATCGCGCTCCAGGTCGCCGACGCGCTCGCCGGGTCGCACAAGGCCGGCATCGTCCACCGCGACCTCAAGCCCGACAACATCATCCTGGTCCAGCGCGGCCGCGAGCGCGACTTCGTCAAGCTGCTCGACTTCGGGATCGCGAAGCTGACCGGCAGCGACGGGCTGTCGTCGCACAAGACGCGCACCGGCCTCGTACTCGGCACGCCCGCCTACATGTCGCCCGAGCAGTGCGAGGGCCGCGCGACGGTCGATCACCGCACCGACATCTACGCGCTCGGCGTCGTGCTGTACGAGATGCTCGTCGGCCGCGTGCCGTTCATCGGCGAGGGCTACGGCGAGATCCTCGTCCAGCACCTCACCCAGCCGCCGGTGCCGCCGTCGCAGTACCGCATGATGTCCCCGCACGTCGAGCAGGTCGTGCTCAAGGCACTCGAGAAGCGGGCGGACATGCGCTTCCCGACGATGGACGAGCTCATGCGCGCGATGGCCGACCCGGTTGGCTATGTCGAGGCGCACGGTGGCATCACCGGCTTCGCGCAGCGGCAACTCATGCCGTCGAGCGCGCCGCTGCCGCCGGTACGGCTCACGCCGGGACCGATGACGCCGGTGCCCGGCATGACGCCGGCTCCGGGCGTGTTGACCGCCGGCATGATGACGCCGGCACCCGGCATGGTCACACCGACGACGCTCGGTGCGGCCGCCGGCCAGGTCCAGCCGGGGCGGAGCAAGACGCCGTTCGTGATCGCCGCGGCCGTGACGGTGGTGCTCGCCGCCGCCGGTGTGTTCCTGCTGGCGGGCAAGAGCTCCACGAGCGAGCCGGCCGCGAGCCCTGCGGCGGGCTCGGATGTCGTCGCGATGGACAACGGCTCGCAGACGCAGGTCACGCCGCCGCCGCCCGTGCAGGGCAGCGCGGCAACGACGCCGCCGGACCAGGGCAGCGCGGTGACGCCACCGCCGCCCGTCAAGGAGGGCAGCGCCGTCGCACCTCCGCCCGAGCACGCGGGCAGCGCCGACGTGAAGGACGTGAT
>DAIRFU010000243.1:0-9655 GCA_036794935.1 Kofleriaceae bacterium
CGAACAGCTCCTGCGCGCGACGGAGGTGCTCCATGGCCGAGTCGTACTTGCCGAGGCGGCGGTGCGCCCGGGCGAGCCGGGCGTACGCGGCGCCCGCCTTGTTGAGGTTGTCGTAGCGCCAGGCAAGCTGGAGCATCGTGTTGAAGTACTGCTCGGCATCGTCGGAGCGGCCGGCCTGCTCGAGCACATCACCGAGGTTGTGCAGTGCATCGAGGCGCGCCGGCGCATCGGCCTCGCCGAGCATCGCGAGGCCCTTCTCGTAGAGGTTGCGCGCCTCCTCGGGCGAGTAGCGCGCGCGGGCACGGTCGCCGCCGCGCAGGTAGCAACGGGCCGCCCGCCGGCGGTCGCCGCCGCGCTCGTAGAGGTTCGCGAGAAACTCGAGCTGCTCGTCGCGCAACGACGACAGCTTCGCCTCGAGCCACTGCGCGGCCGACAGGTAGTAGCGCGCGAGCTTGCCGGACTCGATCGAGCGCACGATCAGCTCGCGCTCGAGGTTGTGCTTGAACACGACCTCGACGTCGCCCGGGATGCTCGAGTCATCGGCGTCGAGCGGCAGCAGGTAGTCACGCTCGGCGAGCAGATAGATGAGGTCGGACACGCGGCGCCGTACGTCCTCGCCGTTGCCCCACTCGAGATCGAGCGGGCCGATCCGACTCGCCGCCTCGGGCTGCTCGAGCCGGGTCAGCGCGATCACCGCCGACACCCAGAACACGTTCCCGAACACCGCGGCCTTCTCGAGCAGGTCGCGCTCCTCGGTCTCGAGCGCGGCGATGCGCGCCTCGATCGCCTCCTCGATCGACACCGGCAGCTCGGTGTCGGCCGCGAGATCCGGATCGAGGTGCCAGACCGGTCCCGACGCGTCGATCGCGCCGTTCTCCATGAATAGCCGCACCAGCTGCTCGAGGAAGGCCGGGTTGCCGCCGGTCATCTCGACGGCGGCCTGCGTGGTGTCGTCCGGAATCTGCCGGCAGCGCGCCATCAGGTTGCGGAACATCAGCTCCGCATCCTCTTGCTCGAGGTTGCGCAGGTCGATGCGCGTGTGATCGATCGCGCCCTCGCCCCAGACGCCGCTGCGCACGAGCATCTCGGGACGCGCGGCGCACGCGAGCACGACCGGCGAGCCGGACAGCCCGCCCGCGAGGTCGGCGATCAGCGCGAGCGTGTCGTCGTCGGCCCACTGCAGGTCGTCGAACACGAGCACGAGCGGGCCGGCGGCCGCGTCGAGCTCGACGAACCGGCGCAGCGCGGTGCGCGCGAGCTCGCCGTGCTGCTTGGCATTCTCGGTGACCGCGAGCAGAAACGGCGTCGGCGGGAAGTCGAGCCCGACGAAGCCGCCGAGGAAGTGCAGCATCTCGGAGACCTGGTCCGACGAGAACACGCTGCGGATCTCGTGCGTGAAGCGAAGCTTGCTGGCCTCGTCGGGATTCGGCGTCAGCTCGAAGCGCGCGCGGAGCAGCGACGCGACCGCCGCGAAGCGCACGAGCTTGCCCGTCGTGTCGCGCTCGGCCGCGCCGTGGAACACGCGCAGCTGGGGGTGATCGTCGCGCAGCTGCGCGACCAGCTCGCCGATCAGCCGGGTCTTGCCGGTCCCCTGGTTGCCGACGATCGACGCGAGCTGCGGCGCCTGGAAGTCGATCGCGCGCGCGACGATCTCGCGCAGGGAGTGCAGCTCGTCGGCGCGGCCGACCAGCGGGCTGCGCGGCGCGCGCGACGGCTCGGGCTCGGTGTCGATGCGGAGCATCGCGCGCGACCGTGCCGCCTGAGGGATCGGCGGCGGCTTCGCCGGCAGCGACTTCACGACCCCCATCCCCTTGTAGGGCGTCGCGGTGACCGACGGCGGTCGACCGGATCCGGGAGGACGGCTGGGCCCTTGTGACACCGTCGTCGAATCTATCCCACAGGGACCCGCTCGGGCTAGGGACCGCGCGGCTCGCGGACTCGCGCCGTGCGGTCATCCATCGCCTCGCTTGTCATTCACGCCCGCTCGGGTGCACCCACGGCGGGGCTGTTGGGTTATCGTCAGGTAAGGGATGATCAGGCACGGGGTACTTGCCTGCTCGGCGCTGCTGCTCTGCGGCTGCCCGACAGTCGATCTCGGAGACGATCCGCCGGATATCGGCCTGTGCAATCCGGCGAACGGGATGCCGTACTTCCAGGACGAGATCGTCCCCAAGTACCTCAAGCTCTCCGACGCCACGAACGGCTGCGGGCGCGACGGCAGCTGCCACAACCGCGCGCACGGGCTCGCGTTCGATCTGACGCCGGCGAACCTGGGCTCCACCGCGAACTACCGCGTCGCGCTGCAATACCTCAACTGCGCGCAGCCCCGGCAGAGCCAGCTGCTCACCAAGCCGCTCGCCGGCGAGGAGGGCCACGGCGGTGGTGACCTGATCCAGAACGGCTCGGCCGAGATGATGACCTTTCTCGGTTGGTTCCAGTGAAGCGCCTCCTCGTCCTCCTCGCGCTGTTCTGGGCCGGCACCGCCCATGCCGACGCGTACCTGCGCGTGATCGCGCAGAAGGCGTCGGTGCACTCGGGCCCGAACACGAGCTATCGCGAGATCGCGGTCGTCGAGCGCAACCAGGTCCTCCAGGTGCTCGAGCGCGGCACGCGCGACTACTGGTTCAAGGTCGAGCTCGACGACGGCACGACGGGCTGGATCCTCGGTGACCTCGTGTATCCATTCGAGGTCGGCGAGGAAGAGGAGCCCGGCGCGCTCACCCGGATGGGGCGCGCGATCCGGCGCGCGATCCTCGGGCCCTCGCCGGTCACGCGCGCGCACGTCGGGCTGTCGTTCTCGGCCGGCCTGCTCGCGAACGAGGGCGTGTTCGTGCTGCGGCCGTCGTGGCTGATCGATCCGTACTGGGCGCTCGAGGCATTCGCCGGCCTGTCGCCTCGCTCGGAGACAAACCTCTATCTCGGCGGCCTCGCGTTCGTGCTGCGGCTCGCGCCCGGGGCGGTGATCGGGCCCTACGCGAGCCTGGGCCTGGGCGCCGCGCACATCATCCCGAAGGTCGACAACTACGTCGGTCAGACCGGCACGCTGATGGCCCTCGGCGCCGGTGGTGGCCTCGAGATCACGTTCAAGAAGCAGATCACGCTGCGTCTCGACGCGCGGAACTGGTCGATCTTCGACGAGAACGAATCAACCAATTACCAGGAGTACTCCGGTGGGCTGGCGATCTTCTTCTAGCATCCTGGTCGTCGTGCTCGGGCTCGCGGCGGGTTGCGGCCGCAACGCGGTGCGCGTGTCGGAGAAGCAGTTTCTCGCCGATCAGGTGATGATCTTCGACGATGACCCGCACGACACCGCGGCGGAGAACCACGTGCTGACCAACCGCGAGGGCGCCGCCGGCGGCCACGGCGCGGGTGGCGGAGGCTGCGGTTGCAACTGAGCGGCAGAGCCGCAGCGGCCGTCGTGGTCGCGCTCGTCGCGGCCGCGAACCTCGCGCATGCCGACGATCGCGCCGAGGTGTCGACGAGCGTGTTCGCCGAGCAGCGGGATGGCGGCCAGGGCGGCCTCCTCGTGCTCCACCCGCAGGTCGACGTCGGCACCGACCTCGGCCGCCACGTCACGCTCGACATCGGCTACTCGGCCGACGCGGTGAGCGGCGCGACGGCGACCGTGTTCCAGGTCGACGCGACGACCGGCGCCACGAAGTTCTCCGACGTGCGCCACGAGGGGAGCTTCGCGCTCGGCTTCCGGGGCCGGCGCTCGCAGATCACGTTCGAGGGCACGCTCGGCACCGAGCGCGACTACGTCTCGCGCCAGGTCGGCGGCTCCGCATCGATCGACCTGCCCGGTCGCAACACGACGGTCGCGATCGCGTACACGCACAGCTTCGACGCGGTCTGCGACAAGGACAACGCGGACCTGATGCCGCTCGAGCGGCGAGCGCTCACCGGCATGGACGAGTGCAAGAAATCCGCGCTCGTGATCGGCGAGGACCTGCCCGGGATGACGCGCTGGCAGGGTCTCTCGATCGATACCGTGCAGGCGACGCTGACCCAGAACCTGACGCCGACGATGAACCTCCAGCTCGCCGCGTTCGGCCAGATCCTGGAGGGCTTCCAGTCAAACCCGTATCGCCGCGTCCGCCTCGGCGGTAACTCGCCGCAGGAGCACATCCCGGATACGCGCGATCGCTGGTCGATCACCGCGCGCCTCAATCGGTTCCTGCCGAAGCTGCACGCCGCCGCACACTTCAGCGCGCGCTTCTACGACGATACCTGGCACGTGATCGGCGGCGACGTCGAGCTCGCGTACTCGCAGTACGTCGGGAACGCGCTGCTGCTCCGGTTCCGCGCCCGCGCGTATCAGCAGACCGCCGCCAAGTTCTTCAAGGATGCGTTCTTCTACGAGACCGAGGGGACCGCGCGCGAGTACTTCACGGGCGATCGCGAGCTCTCGCCGGTGCGCAGCGCACTGTTCGGCGCGAAGCTGACCCTGATCACGGTCGGCGAGGACAAGCCGGTGTGGGGCCTGTTCGACAAGCTCCAGCTGAACCTCAAGGGCGACGTGCTGATGCTGGTCCCGCTCGCTGCGGATCGCCCCGAGGACAACCTGATGGGCATCGATAAGCAGTTCCTGAACGGCAACGGCCTGCTCGATGCGGTGGTCCTGCAGCTGGGCCTGCTCGGAAACTACTAGGAAACTCGGCGCAGCCCCGCGAACGCGGATATACTCCGGACGGCATGTACCGCTACGGCGACGGCACGCCCTTTCCGCTCGAGGAAAACTTCATCGAGACGCTGACCGCGGCCGTCGAGGCGTGCACGAACGCGTTCATGCCGCTGACCGAGCTCGATGGCCGTCGCGAGCGCGCCCGGGGTGGCCGCCAGGAGGCCGACCGCGAGCTGTCCCGGCTCGCCGATCTCGAGAAGACGCTCAACGGAGCGCTCGCGTCGTACCTCGTACCCGATCGCAAGGGCGCGCAGACGCAGACCGTCGCGCAGAAGGTCGTCAACACCGCGAAGGACGCGATCCGGCTCGCGCGCACGCAGGTCGAGGGCCGCGTGTCCGCGCTCGAGGCCGAGGCGGGTGCCGGAACGGCCGCCGATGCCGTCCTCCACGCGCTGCGCCCGTTCTTCGATCACCACCAGCTGCCGAACACGAAGTGGATCATGTCGTGGGACGTTCGCGGCGCCGACGTCCAGGCCGACGCGGTGGCGACCGCGGGCCGCCTCACCGCCTCGTTCCGGCTCCAGGTCGACACGCTGCGCGGGCCGATCCGCGTCGGCGACCTCGCCGAGGGCGTCGTCGTCCACATGATGAAGAAGGGCCTGCTCGGCAAGGCCAAGCCCGCGCCCGTCGATCTCGGCCGCTACGTGATGGTCGCATTCGAGCGCACCACGAGCGGCGATCACGTCGTCACACTCAAGGAGAAGCCCGACAAGGCCTCGCAGGGCCTGCGCTTCACGGTCGGCGAGAACGCGGCGACGTGGCAGTCGATCTCGACGAACGGCGACGCCGAGACCGAGTCCAACCCGCTCGACTTCGAGGACGTCGACGGGATCCGGCGGCTCGGCGAGGGCGCGAACCGCATGCTCGCCGATCTCGTCCATCACCGTGCGCTGATCGATCTGACGCTCGGCGGCCAGGGCCTGTCGCGATTGCCCGAGCCGCGCGTCGTGCCCATGGAGGTCCTCCAGCAGCTGACGCCGCTGTCGCGCACGATCCGCGAGCGCAGCCGCGTCTCGGGCGAGCTCGTGCTCAAGCGCGATGTCGGTGGCGGGCGCCGCGAGGAGCTGTTCGTGCCGCGCGCGCAGCTCGCGCAGCAGTTCGCGAAGCTGCCGATGGAGTACCGAAAGCCGTTCGAGGACATGGGCGTGTCGAGCGAGGACACCCAGCCCGCGATCGCGCTGCCGGCCCAGCTGCGTCCGCCCGCCCGCCCCGGTCCGCCGCCGGCTCCGCCGCCCTCCCCGACCGTCCGCGTCGATCCGTCGCTCAGCGACGAGCCGACGACCGTCGAAGCCGACAAGAAGTAGCCGCGGCGATTAGCTCGCGAGGGCGACGATGCCGTCGACGATCTGCTCGAGGATCACGCGCTCGGCAAGCTCGCGGCCGAGGGCCTTGAGCTGCGGGCCGGTGAACCGCGCGGTCTCGGCCGTCAGCGTGATGTCGCCCTTGAGCGCGCGATCGGCGATCGCGAGGCGCTGGGTCGCGGTCGCGAGCGCCTCGGGCGTGTAGCTCCGGGCCTGCGCGATCAGCTTGTCGACGACGAACGGCGGCACGCCGATCCGGCTGTTCCACTCCTGGCGCGGAATCCCGTGTGCGCGGCACACGTGCAGCATCGAGAGCTGGCGCACGTGGCGAGCGAGCATCACGACGACGCCGACCGCGCTCTCGCGTTGATCGCACAGCGACGCGACCGCGGCGAGCGCCCGGGACCGATCGGCGGCGCCGATCGCGTCGGTCAGCTCGAAAACCGACCGCTCGCGGGTATCGGCGATCAGCTCGTCGACGTCATCGGACGTGACCGGGCGGTCGCCGGCGTAGAGACCGAGCTGCTCGACCGCGAGCGACAGCCGCGACAGGTCGTTGCCGACGGTCTCGACCAGCCGCGAGATGGCGGCGCCGTCGATCTTCACGCCCTTGAGCTTGGCCTCCTCACGCGCCCACGGCACCGCGTTGCGCGGCGCCTCGAGCACGTGCAGGTAGCCCTTCTTGCCGAGCTGCGCGAACAGCTTGAGGCGCTTGTCGAGCTTGCTCGTGATCGCGACCAGGACCGTCGACGGGTTCGGCTTGGCGAGGTAGTCGATGAGGGGCGGCGCCTCATCGGCGGCGAGCAGCCCGAGATCGCGCACGAACACCATGCGGCGCTGCGCCATCATCGGCAGCGTCTGCGCGAGCGCGACGATCTGCGCGCCCTTCGGCCTGCCCTCGACGACGTCGTAGTTGAAGCCGCGCGCCTCCGGCGGCACCGCGGCATCGCGGATCGCGGCGACCGCGCGTTCGATCAGCACCGGATGCTCCGAGTGGAGCACGTAGACCGGTGCCAGCCCTTTCGCGATCAGCTCGTGCACGGCGAGAACCTAGCACGCGCGGGTGATAGGGTTTGCGGCGATGATCGACGTCGTCCTCGTCACCGCCGATCGCGCGATCACCGCCGCCGGGGTACGCGGCGAGACGGCGATCCTCGCGGTCGACGGCGCGATCGTGCGCGTCGGCGATCCGGCCGAGGTGGCCGCGGATCCGCGCGCGGCCTCTGCCCGCCGGATCGACTGGGCGCGACGCGCCGCGGTGCCGGGCACGGTCAACACGCACAACCACAGCTTCCAGTCGCTGTTGCGCGGGATCGGTGACGACCTGCCGTTTCTCGAGTGGCGCGACCGCGCGCTATATCGCTACTCGCCCCGGCTCTCCGCCGAGGACATGGCCACCGGCGCGCTGTTCGCGTTCGGCGAGATGCTGCTCCACGGCGTCACGACCGTCTGCGACTTCTTCTACATCAACGCGCAGGGCAACGACCACGCAGCGGCGACGATCGAGGCCGCCCGCCGGCTCGGCATCCGCATCGTGCTCGCACGCTGCTTCTACGACTGGGACGGTGCCCCGGCCGCATATCGCGAGACCGTCGCGCAGGCGGTCAGCCACTACGAGGCGCTCCACGCACGCTACCGCGACAAGCAGCGGCACCTGGTCACCGTGCAGCCGGCGCCACACAGCCAGCACGGCGCGAGCGCGACGATGATCGAGGCGGGCGCAGGCTGCGCCGCCGATGCCGGCGAGCCATGGCACATCCACCTCGCCGAGGAGCAGTACCAGGTCGAGCAGTCGCTCGCGCGGTTCGGCGCCCGCCCGCTCCATGCGGTCGCCGCGCTGCCCGTGGATCTCGCGCAGATGATCGCGGTCCATGGCTGCTGGTTCGACGAGAGCGAGCGGGAGCTGCTCGCCGAGCGCGGCGGCAGTCTCGCGTACTGCCCGGGCTCGAACATGTTCCTCGGCGACGGCGTGACCGATCTCGTCGATCTGGTCGCCCGTGGCGTGCGCGTCGGCCTCGGCACCGACGGCGGCTGCTCGAACAACCGCGTCAGCGTGTTCGACGAGATGCGCATGGCCGCGCTGCTCCAGAAGGTGCATCGCACCGACGGCCAGGCGATCGCTGCGGAGACGTGCTTTTCGCTCGGCACGCGGACCGCCGGCGAGGTGCTCCGGCTCCCGATCGGCCAGATCGCGCCGGGCTACCGCTGCGACCTCGTCGCACTCGATCTCGACGATCCGTCGCTGTGGCCAAGCCAGGCGCTCGAAAAGAACGTGGTCTACGCGCTCTCGGCTCGCGCGATCAGCGACGTCGTGGTAGATGGACGAGAGGTCGTAACGGCCCGCCGTCTTTGCCATGTCTCCCTCGACGACATCCAAGCCCGCGTCGGCGAGCTCACCCGAGACTGGTCGCGATAAGCAGTCGCCGTTTCGCCGCGACGATCCGAAGCGCGCGCCGCTCGACACGGTCGAGATCGAGCTCGAGGTGTCACGCCAGCGCTGGATCACGTGGACCATCGGCGGCATCCTCGGCGGCGCCCTGCTGGTCTGGAAGCTCGGCACCGTCGGCGTGTGGGCCGGCTACGTGCTGATCGCGCTCGGCCTGTTCCGCGCGTACCAGCTCGTGATGAGCTTCGTGCACCCGGCCGGCACGTTCGTCATCTCGGAGGACAAGGTGATCTTGCCGCGAGGCATCCACCGCTCCAGCGCGCTCGAGGTCGAGCCGTCGGCGGTGACCGCGACGTACTTCTTGCGGCGCTCGGTGCCGTGGAACCGCTCCGCGCCGGTGCTGGTCGTCGAGCTCGGCGATCAGGCGATGGCGTTCCCGCGCGACTGGTTCGCGTCCGAGGCCGACCAGCGCCACGTCATCCACGCACTGCTCGGCCTGCGTCCGCGCGGCGCCAAGCCCGCCAAGGGCGAGGCCGCGACGCCGCCCGACAGCAAGCACGCGGCCGCTCCGGCTCCCGCGGATACCGCGGCGACCGACGCGACGACCGAGCCGCGGTCGTGATCCGCGCCCTCGTCGCGCTGGCGCTCATGGCCGGCGCCGCGCGGGCCGAGACTCGCGTCGAGCTGCCGGACACAGCGGCTCGGCTCGTGCTCGACGACGCGTGGCACCAGACGGCCACCCCGGGCACGCAGCCGATCGCCGCGTACCGCCACGACCTCGGCCTGGTGCTCGCGGTCACGCGCGCCGACACACCGAACCCAGACGCGTGGATCCGGGCGAAGCGCCAGGCGTACGCGGCCGCCGTCGAGCAAGGCGTGCGGGCGGCCATCCCGGGCTATCGCCGGCTCGCGATGCACGTCGTCGACGCAGCCGGCGTCCCGGCGCTCGATCTCGAGGCCCGCCGTCGCGGCGGCGCGACCGTCGTCGTGCGCGTGCTGCTGTTTCGCACGTACGCGCTCTCGCTCGCGATCGAGGTGCCCAGCGGCGGCGACGTCGCGGTCGCCCGCCAGCTCGCCGGCACGTTCGCACCGCCGCCCCGCCGATAGCAGAGCCGTCACGCGGGCGGCGGCGCCTCGGAGGCGGAGACCAGCCGCGGCAAGAGCAGCTCGACGCGCGTGCCGCGATCGAGCTCGCTCGCGACCTTGCAGCTTCCACCGAGCGCTTCGACCATCCGCTTGACGATCGAGAGCCCGAGGCCCGCGCCGGGGATCCCCTCCGAAGCG